>CAJTTU010000054.1 GCA_910579325.1 uncultured Lachnospiraceae bacterium
AACCCTAAAAACTCTAACCCTGATTTTACAGGAGAACGCCATATATTTCACTACACGTTCTTATTTGACGCTTACGATAGTTTTCCCCGCAGGTGCGGGGGTGATCCTGTATACACGGGGGCACAAGGAGGTGCGGGTTTGTTTTCCCCGCAGGTGCGGGGGTGATCCTAATCAATGGTAATTTGTTTTAATTCGTCAAGCGTTTTCCCCGCAGGTGCGGGGGTGATCCCGCGCAAGGATTATATGGGTTATGTATCAACATGTTTTCCCCGCAGGTGCGGGGGTGATCCTCAGTACATCTCAGTAGGTGTAAATATCACTTAGTTTTCCCCGCAGGTGCGGGGGTGATCCTGAGGTAGCGAACGCACTTTGGAGCGCCTCAACGTTTTCCCCGCAGGTGCGGGGGTGATCCTGAGGTAAGTATATGCTGTTCAAAATATGGATGGTTTTCCCCGCAGGTGCGGGGGTGATCCTATTACCTCCTATTCAAAATATTTCCAGCCATTGTTTTCCCCGCAGGTGCGGGGGTGATCCTTGTACTCCGGCTGTACAATGATTGCTTTAGGAGTTTTCCCCGCAGGTGCGGGGGTGATCCCTCAAGGGCGGGGCGAGAAGCACAATATATAAAGTTTTCCCTGTATGGGCAGAGTTTATCCAATGTTTTCCATATCCATTCTTTTTATTGCTTTGTAATATAGTAACAGCACTTTACAACTTTTTTATTTTAAGCAACAAAAAACATACAATCTACTCCATTTGTTGTATAGTATAAGCGCGAACAAATCTTTACAAAAACAGGAGATTGTATGTCACGCTTATTTTACAACAGAAACCATACTTTTAGCAAGCTTTTTTGGTTCTTTGGACATTATTTTCAGGATAACTCAAGACCAACCGCGGAAAATCTGTTCCTGCTGGCCATTTCCATGCTGGCCCTGGATTCCTTCCGTTCCATACGGTTTGCATGGCTGCATATTATTTCTAAGCTTACAGGTAAGTCCCTGAATTCCTTTTACTATACGCTGGGCTATGCCGCTTTTGACCACCTTAGATGGATGGCTGTGACCGCCAGGCTTGCGTTAGGCTGTGTACCGCCTTCTCTGAAAAATTCCGCCGTGTTCCTCTCCATTGATGATACTATGGTGGAAAAATATGGTGCGAAATTTCAGGCCCGCTCCAAGTTGTTTGACCACGCCGCACATAACGGCTCCAATTACCTGAATGGGCACTGCTTCGTTAGCATCATGCTGCATGTGCCGTTAGAGTCAGCGGACGGGATTACTTACCTTTCCGTTCCCCTAGGCTACCGCCTGTGGACGAAAGAGCTTTCCAAACCGGATCTCGCTGCGGACATGGTGCGTTCCGTTATGGCGGAACTTTCTTCCTGTGGGCAGGTCATCCTTTTGTGTGACAGCCGGTATCCCAAGAAGCCTGTCACAGGGCTTGTGACAGAATTTAAAAATCCGGAAATGATCTGCTGTGCAAGGTCAGACACGGTACTTTATGACCTCCCCGGTGAAAGAACTGGCAGGCGCGGGCGTCCGCGCACCCGTGGGGAGAGGCTGAAACTTTCGGCTATCACTTTGGATAAACCGGAAGGCGCGCCTTATTACATGGGATGCCGCAAAGTCATTACAAACCTGTGGAAAGACCGTACCGTTTATGCCTGCGTGACAGCCGTTGACCCTGAAAAACCCGGTAGTCTCCGCCTGTTCCTATGCACGGCAGCACCAGAAGGAATAGCAGCCCATTCGGAGAAACAGGCAAATGAAAAAATCCGCAGTTACAGTGCCTGGGGTATGCTGCCGCTGGGTCTGTTCTCGCTGCGATGGAACATAGAGACCAGTTATTATGAGACAAAAACATTCTGGTGTTTCCGTAATTACATGGTCCGCTCTGTGAAAGGGATTGAAAGGCTTTCCAACCTGATCTGTATCAGTTACGCGGCTGTGCGGCTGCTCCCATACTGCTGCAGGGAATTCCAGGATTACCAGGGACAAAGCCCACAGGAAACCCGTTACCAGCTGGGAGAAAAAATCCGCATGGACATAATAATCCACAGTTTGGGGCAGGCCATCGAAACTATTAAAAAAGACTTTCCACTAAAAATGGCTTTCCAGGAGCTTATACGCAAATGAGGTTATCTATAAGAAGCTGTAAAGTGCTATAAGATATAAGCTAACCTTGCTAAAATATTCTAAATTGACGTAGGCTGTATAACCATATATAATGATGGTAATGAAAATATGAAAAGCATGAACAATAATATAAATATTAGTTAAAAGGATAAGATATGTGGCTTGCAAACCAATGGAACGACTATGAGATACTTGATACCTCCGGGGGAGAGAAGCTGGAGCGGTGGGGGGATTATATTCTGGTCCGCCCTGACCCGCAGGTGATCTGGAATACACCGAAAATCCATAAAGGCTGGCGGAAGAGGAACGCCCATTATCACCGGAGCGCGAAGGGCGGCGGCGAATGGGAATTTTTTGATCTGCCTAAGCAGTGGGAAATTCATTATAAAGCTTTGACTTTTCAGTTAAAACCCTTTAGCTTTAAGCATACCGGCTTATTCCCGGAGCAGGCGGCCAACTGGGACTGGTTTTCGGAAAAGGTTGTCCGGGCGGGCCGTCAGGTGAAGGTGCTGAATTTATTTGCCTATACGGGCGGAGCGACATTGGCGGCGGCTCAGGCAGGGGCCAGTGTGACTCACGTGGACGCCTCTAAAGGGATGGTGACCTGGGCTCATGAGAATGCCCGGTCGTCGGGACTTGAGGATGCGCCGATCCGGTGGATTGTGGATGATTGTATGAAATTTGTGGAGCGGGAAATCCGTCGGGGCAATCATTATGACGGGATCATTATGGACCCGCCTTCCTATGGCCGGGGACCAAAAGGGGAAATCTGGAAGATTGAGGATGCGATTCACCCACTGGTCAAGCGCTGCAGTGAATTGCTTTCCGACCATCCGCTGTTTTTCCTGATCAATTCTTATACCACCGGCCTGGCGCCGGCCGTGCTGGCCTATATGCTGTCTATTGAAGTAGGGAAAAAATATGGCGGAAAGGTTCGTGCGGAGGAACTGGGCCTGCCCGTGACGGAGACCGGTCTGGTTCTTCCCTGCGGAGCCAGCGGACGGTGGGAAGCATGAGAAGCCGGCAGATTTGTGTGAGCTGTACGGAAGGACTTGGCAAAACAGATGAAAAGACACAAAAAACTGGTGATTACTGGAGGAATATTTGTATTAGTGTCTCAGGTGCTGCTGGCAGTTTTGACTGCTCCGCCGTCAGCGGAGACTTTATTGCAGACGGAATCCGATGACCAGGCGGAAAAAACCATTTTTTCCGCATATGCGGAACTTCCGCCTGTAGAATACAAAGAGATTGCGGAGGAACATCCTTTTTATGGAATGGCAGGCGTGCCAAAAAGCCAGGGCAGCGGGCTGATTTTTGAAGGGCTGACCTGGGAGCAGTCGGCGCAGATGATGGATGCGGCGCTGGAGGGAACGAAAAGCGAGACGGAGCCGGAATCAGAGGATGAGACGGAAACCGAGCCGCTTTCTTTATATGAGAACCGGGTGGTGATCACAGCGGCGGCATATCTGAATATCAGAGCGGAGAACGATCCTGATTCTCAGGTGGTCGGAAAAATTTATCACGGAACTTCGGCAGATCTTCTGGAACAGGGGGAGCAGTTCAGCAAAATTGCCTCCGGTTCCATCACCGGCTGGGTTTCCAATGAGTATATCCTGACGGGAGCGGCGGCCGAAGAATATGCCCGGCAGCAGGGGTCTGTTACCATAGCGACCGTTACGGCCAGCTGGCTGAATGTGAGGGAAAATCCGGATACGGAGTCTGATGTGGTGGCGACGGTGGAAGCGGGTCAGTGGTTCATTGTCACTGATCGGGGCGGCGGATGGGTCAAGATTGATTATACTTCTAATATAGAAGGATATCTGAATGAAGACTATATTGCTGTCAGCCAGAGCTTTGGACAGGCATTCTCCATCGCGGAGGAACAGGAACTGATGCTGCTGGCGGAGGAGAATGCGGCACTGCGGGAGGAGAGCCAGGCGACGGAGGAAAAGAAGACTGCGGAAGCTTTGGCGGCATCAGAGACCGCGAAAAAAGTGGAGACTTCAAAGGTGGCCGAGAGTACGAAACCGCCGGAAACCACAAAAGTGTCTGAGTCCGAAAAAGTTATGGGAGAGACAAAAGCTTCGGAGACTGCCGGGACGGCGGAAACGTCAAAAGCTCCCGAAACGACAAAGGCTGCGGAGACCACGAAACCGCCGGAAACGACAAAGACTCCTGAAACAGAACCGCCTGCCGGTGTGGACCCCTCGGGATATGATGATCTGTATCTTCTGGCGGCAATCATCCAGCTGGAAGCCGGCCATAATTATGACGGATGTCTGGCTGTGGCCAATGTGATTTTAAACCGTGTAAACAGCGGCTCCTACCCCAATTCCATCCACGGCGTGATCTATCAGTCCGGCCAGTTCCCGGGAACGGGCGCAGGCGGCACCATGGAGAAAATCCTGCTGGCAGGTCCCGGCTCTACGCCGAAAAGAGCGGCAGCGGACGCCATGGCAGGAAGCAATAATATAGGCGATTATACACAGTTTACCCCGGATTCCCATGCATCTTCCATAGGATACCCGTACTCGGATTACAAAGTAGTAGGGGGGAATTGTTTCTATAAAAAATAATCAACGGCTGAAAGCGGCGCTGAAATGCTGTTTTCAGCCGTCTGTTGTTTTCTGTGTGTTTTAGACGCTCCTTGGTGGCACTGCACGTTTTTCGTTATGATTTCGATCAAAATCTTTGTGCATTGGCAACAGCGTTTTCATTCTGATTTTATAGTAGAATAGAACCATAGATCAAGGAGTTGGGGAAGGACTGTATGTAGTTTTCCCGGAGACGGTAATGAACTGTACGCTCAGAATATCTGTTTGCCTGCTTAAGCAACTGATTTTACGCAGGTTTTGTGATGACTGCTGAGCGTGCATTGAACACAAGGAGGAGGAGTGATATGAGCAGAGAAGATTACCAGAAGCGTTTAAACCGTGTGAATGATGCCATCGCGTTAAAGGAGCCGGATACGATCCCGTTTATGCCGATTGTACAGTGCTTTCCCTATCTGCAGGCAGGGTATTCTATGGCAGATATTCTGTACGATACAGATCTCGGCAAAACAAAAAAGAGTCTGTTCCAGTATCTGGACGCCTATAGGCCGGATGCCATGTTCGGCCACAGCTATGTAAATATCGGTCAGGGGCCGATTCTGGAAAAGGTACAGCCCAAAACAATCCGCTGGGCCGGTATGCCGGGAAATGTGATTGACAAGGATTCTATCCATCAGTTTATAGAATTTCCGGTATTGGAAGAGGAAGAATTTAACCAGTTTTTCACTGACCGGGCCGGATGGGTGCTGAACAAGGGACTGCCTAAGACAAATGGATTGTTTGAGCCTTTCGCCGGTTTTGCCGCCGGCAGCATGGGCGTGTTCAACAGCCATGGCATGGTGGCCGCTGCGGTCAGCACGCCGGAATTTAAACAGATGATGCAGACCCTCTGGGAAGTCAATGACATGAACAATGAATTGAACGGCCGTCTGCATCAGCTGGACACAGAGATCGAGGAGTATGGCTATCCGGTGCTGGCTACCGGCTTTGCGGGGGTCCCCTATGACGGATACAGCGATTTTCTGCGCGGTACGCTGGACGGACTGGCCGATTTGTATGAGCGTCCCGATGAGGTAAAGGCTTACTGCGAGGAACAGCTGGCGGCGACTTTGGAGCTGGTGAAAATGCAGGGAAAGATCATGCCCGGCAAACATGTGTTTATGGCGCTTCATAAGGGTATGGACGGTTTTATGAGCGACGAGCATTACCGGGAGTTTTACTGGGATCATCTGCGTACGATTATCAATTGTATTATTGACTCCGGGCTGGTGCCTTATATTTATACGGAAGGAAAGTACGACAGCCGTCTGGAGTGCCTGAAAGAGGTCCCCGCAGGCAAGGTAATCTATCACTTCGAGGAAGTGGATATGATACGGGCAAAGAAGATACTGGGCGATACGGCATGTATTTCCGGCGGCTTCCCCGTGTATCTGCTGGACTACGGCACAAAAGAGCAGGTGATCGATGAGGCGAAACGGCTGATCGACGGCTGCGCGGCCGGCGGCGGATTCATCTTCGAGACTTCCTGCGGCATGGATCTGGCGAAGCGGGAGAATGTGGAGGCGCTGATGGATACGGTTCGAAATTACGGGAAGAAGTAGTATCATATAAAATATGCTGCCGGTATGTTTTCCCGGATACTTCGAAATGATTTGCCAACAGGATATTTGGAAAAATTTCTGGAAACATAAAGTGGTTTGATATTCCAGGGGCTCGTCAGAGAATGATGAGCTCCTATTTTTCGCATGAACTTCTGTATAGAAGCTACGGTTGTTTATAGTAATATGCAGGCATTCAGCTCTGTTTTTTATAATAAATAAAAATTTTTTCTATCATGCAACAAAATGGGAAGAATGGTACACTATAAGATTGTAGAAACGAAAGCTGTGAAAATATGCGCTTCCGACATTTTGGTGGGAGCACATAAATGTAATCAGGAGGAATCATTTTATGAAAAATCGTTTTGATCATCTGTTTTTCGCATTGATGCTTGTACTTATGCTGGTATTGGCAGGCTGTTCCGGTAAAAAGGATGAGGGAGGCACGACTGCCGCCGATACGGCGGGAACGTCGGAAGGAACATCCCAGGGAGCCTCAGAGGAGGAAAGCGGTTTGCCGCAGACGGACGCAGATGGAGAGGCACCTTTGCGGGCCATGTATCTGACGGACAAGATCGGAGAGTACCTGTTTATCGGCACGGAAAACGGCACATTGTTTGTAGCCCCTGTTCCGGAAGAGCTGTACGGTATGGACGGAAATCAGCTGACGGCGGATCAGCTGTCCGTGGGCACGGTGGTAGATATTTACGGAAATAATATGATGCTGGAATCCTACCCTGGTCAGTATCCCGGCGTATCAAAAATGGTAGTAGTCAAGGAAGGAACGGAGGCTGATACGGAGCCTTACCAGTATCTGATCGATGAAATCTATACGGAGCCGGACCCTTCCCAGCCTCCTTTTATGGATCTGGAATATCAGAATGAACAGGCAAACGTGGTAGTGATTTTGAGCCAGGGCGGCTATTCCTGGTCTTACACCGATGAAAACGGTGAGACGCAGAACGTGGTAGCTGACAGCGCGCACATTCTGGCATGGGAACAGCTGGTAGATGTGACGCTTAAGGAGCCTGCAGATATGAAGCTTTCTCCTTCGCAGCCTCTAAAAGACGTGGAGGTAACCCGCTGGCCGGCAGAGGCCAGAGGAACAGAGAACGGCGACATGCCGGAAGGTGAAACCATGGAAGTGACTGAGGAAGACGGCAGCTTCCGGATCAAAGAGGTGGAGCCGGGTTATGTGTATCTGGTGAAAGGAATCTGGGAGAACGGAGAGGCAGAGTTCGGATTTTATACGAAATAAGGGAAAAGAAAGCCCGCGGCGGAAAGCCGCGGGTTTTAACACTTCAATTCTATGATATGAAAAATCGCCATATATCAACCGATATATGGCGATGAGAGCTGGGCTACAAGGATTCGAACCTTGAAATGCTGGAGTCAGAGTCCAGTGCCTTACCGTTTGGCGATAGCCCAATTTCTGTGAACGAAAAGATTATATAACATTCTCCTGGAAAAAGCAAGCCCTTTTTTAAAATTTCAATAAAAAAATTTTTTATAAAAATTCATAAAAATAAAAAAGGATTCCTGAGCAAATTACCAGTCAAAAAAACCTGCACACAAACGCCGCCCCGCCTCCTTCCCGGTCCTGAACGGAGATTTTTCCATTGTGGGCATGAACAATCTCAGCGGCAATGGACAGGCCCAGGCCGAAGTGTTCCGTTTGTTGTCCGGTCTGCCGGGTTCGGGCTTTGTCTGAGCGGTAGAATCTGCGGAAAATTTTTTCTTTTTCTTCATCGGGCACACCGATCCCGGAGTCTTCTACCCGAATCTCAAAGCTGCCGCTTCTGTCATAATAGTCCAGCCGGAGGGAAATCTGCCCTCCGAAAGGCGTATAGCTGACGGCGTTGTACAGCAGGATTTCCAGCAGCTGTATCATCCGGTCCTGGTCGCAGGCAAAGGCGGGAACGGACTGTTCGGGCAGATCGATCAGAAAACGGATATTTTTTTCGCGGGTTACGGGCAGAAACGCCTCATAAATATTCAGAATCAGCGTATCCAGCTCCAGCGGCTTTTTTTGGACAGTAAGCGCATGGCTGTCTGCCTTTGCCAGCGTCAGCATGTCGTCCACCAGACGAGACATGCGCAGGCATTCGGAACGGATGATGTCCGGAAATTGCGTCTGTCGCTGTTCCGGCGGGCATTGGCAGGCGGGCAGGGAGGAAAGGACCACGGCCAGCGGCGTGCGCAGTTCGTGGGAGGCAGCGGCGATAAATTCATTCTGCTTTCGCTGGCTGTCCTCGATGGGCAGCAGCAGCTTTCGGGTAAAATGCCAGGAAAAGAGAAACAGGCAAAAAGCGGCGGCGGCATCGATCAAAAGGAACAGGATTCTGTGGGAGAGGATCTGTCGGTTCAGAGGTTCCATGGAAGTCAGAATCAGGATATCGATCTGCCGTCCGTTTCGGGCAATATAAGCCTGGCAGCCGTAAAAAGCTTCCTGTCTCACGGCCGAATCAAAAATGAATTCATTGTGCCGGAAAAGGAAGGGGGACATGTGCAGTGTTTCCGGTGGGAAATTTTCCTGCGCGTAAGCGCGTCCTTCCTCTGTCAGAAGCCGGATATCCGGGTCCTGTTTCAGCCGGTCGTGCAGCAGAGGCGTCCCATTGTCCAGGATGCTGATCAGGTACCGGCCGTTTGATTCGGCCTGGGCCAGCCATTGGTGGGTCAGGGTTTCCTGCCGGCCGATATTGGAGAGAAGGGTGCTGACATGATTCCGGAAGAAAAGAAACTGATTTTCTTTCATGCTCCGTTCCGAAATGAAGAGATAGAGCACCGACATGACCAGCAATATAAAGATTGTGACGCCGGCAGATAAAAAAGCCAGGCGGTGATGCACTTTTCGGAACATGAGGGGCCTCCTGTTATTAGATTTAATCCGGACCACTTATTGTAAAACGAGTCTGTGAATATCCTGTTTATAAAGTGGTATGACGGACAGCCTGCGCAGAGAGCTGTTCTGTCTGGCGGTGTGTGACAGGTTGATTCTGGTAAATTACTGTCAGTTCTGGCTGTCCAGCCGGTATCCGACGCCCCGGGCTGTCACGATGGACGTGTGGCTTCCCACAGCTTTCAGCCGCCGGCGAAGGAAATGGATGTAATTATCCAGATTTCCTTCCTCTACCTCGAATTCCATGCCCCATACCCGGGAGAGCAGGATAGGGCGTGACAGGATCTGGCTCGGATTGCGCAGGAATATTTCCAGCAGGGTTCCTTCTTTTTTGGAGAGAGAGCATTGACCGGAGGGTCCTTGCAGCCGGTTTTCCCCCATGTCCCAGACGAGATCGCCGAAAGAAAGCTTCTGATTTTGCTCCAGACGACCGGGGCGGCGGCTGACACAGCGGATGCGGGCCAGTAGCTCTTCAAACGCAAAGGGTTTGACCAGATAATCGTCCGCACCCAAATCAAGCCCCCGGACCCGGTCGGCCAGCTCTCCCAGCGCAGTGATAAAGATAATCGGAACGCTGTTATGTTCCTTGCGCAGTTTTTTCAGGATGGCGGTCCCGTCTATGGAGGGCAGCATACGGTCCAGCAGAATCAGGTCATAGATCGGCTGTCGGGCATAGTACAGCGTATCTTCTCCGTCAAAGCAGGCGTCCACATCGTAACCTTTTTGTTCCAGCTGATCTTTTAACGAAGCATTCAGATTCCGGTCGTCCTCCGCAAGTAAAATCCGCATAATGGTCTCCTTCCGCATATAACCCTCTGTTTTATATTGGCGTTCATGAATGATTTTCGAACAAATAATAATAATGCCTGCTATTTTCGTTTTATTACGGACGCTTGTAAATGCAGGTACGACGTACTCTCGGGATTTCCCGGCACCAGTTTTTGCAGCTGACAACAAATCATTTCACAAAATCAGGTACTGCGAGACTCCAAGAGTGCAGGTACGGTAAAAGGCGGGAAGCATATAAGCTATGGTCCGCCTGTCGATATCGTAGCAGAGAAATCTCTAAAAAAGCATTAAAATTCCGATAAAGCTTAATTTTCTGATTTATCATATATAATATCACAAAAGTCGCATATTCTGTGGCGAAAATATGATTTATCTTCACGGCTTTGCCCGTATAATTTAAACTTTCTCACATGGGGGATAAGAATGGACCCGCAAAAGGGCAACGCGGGAACAATGCCTGATCAGCATGACTTGTAAATGTTGGCAATTATTACTGTTCAGGTGACACTATTCCGCGAGGTGTTTCATGCATGCAATGCATGAAATCTCGAGTTACGTAAGCGCGAAATTATGCAGAATGCATAGTTTCTGTGCATCGCGAAGCGTGTTACTGGTCGCGGAGTGAACAGTAACTGGCAATTCGATGTTAATTCATGGAGGTTACGGTTGACTATGGAAAAAACGCAATGTATAATTTATAGTAGGTATTTCATGGCGCCGTATCGGTTCGAAGAACAGAGCTGCGTCTGTGAGATATGAACTGACAGTTCAAATGAGGAGTGGAAAGATGGAAAAAGTATTGATCGTGGATGACAGCTCCGTGCAGGCCGCCCGATTAAAGGCTATTTTGGAAGATGAATATAAAATTATAATTGCCCAGACGGCGGAGGAGGGACTCAGGCTTGTAAAATCCGAGGAGTATTCTCTGATTCTTCTGGATGTGGTGATGCCGGGGATGGACGGTTTTATGCTGTTGAAAAAGCTTCAGGAGGAAGTGATCACGCAAAGCGTTCCGGTAATTCTGATTACCAGTCTTTCCGATACGCGGAATGAGTATAAAGGGCTTACGCTGGGAGCGGTCGATTACATTTCGAAGCCTTTTCACCCGCTGATCGTAAAGGCAAGGGTCAATACACATATCAAACTGTATAAATATCGGAAACAGGTAGAACGTCAGTCCCAGATCGATCAGCTGACCGGGATTGCCAACAGGCGGCAGCATGACCATTACAGCGCGGTTAAGTGGAAGGAGGCCATCCGGCTTCAGGTGCCGTTTTCCATCTGTATGATGGATATTGATCATTTTAAGGTGTACAATGATACGTTTGGCCATCCTGCGGGAGATAAGGCTCTTGCCAGTGTGGCGCGGGTGATTTCCTCGCATCTGCAGCGCAGTACGGATTTTGTGGCCCGTTACGGCGGGGAAGAATTTGTGGCGCTGCTGTTTGGAGACGGCGCCGATAAAGCCTTTGAGCATCTGAAAATGATTCGTCAGGAGGTAGAGAACCAGCATATTCCTCATGATCCGTCCACAGCCGAATGGGTTACGGTCAGCGCAGGGGGCGTTACCATCATTCCGCGGATGGAGCATTCCTATGCGTCCTATCTGAAAATTGCGGATACCATGCTGTACGACGCGAAAAAGTTTGGCCGGAATATGGCCGTATGGGCCAATGAAAAGATGGAGCAGTGGAGAGAAAGGTAAAAAATCTGATACATAGTTTTCCTGAACAAGACAGGGCTTTCGGGTTTGAAGTTTAAAACCGGAGCCCTGTTTTTCTGCCGTTTTAGAGAAAAAATAAAGAAACGCAGATTATGCTCATTACAGCACTGAAAATGATTTATTTGGAGGAATGTCATGAAAAAGTGGAAAAAGACAACGGCCTTTGTTCTGGCAGTATTAATGCTGTTATGCGGCTGTTCACAAAACGGAGGAGGCGGCGCAGCCAGGGACGGCAGGCAGGCTGCGGGTCAGGGCGGAGGACAGACCGGGAGTCTGCCCGAGGGCGGAACAGGGCGGTATCTGGAACATGAATCGGAACTTTCAGGGCAGCTTTCCAGTCCGGCGGGTCTGGTCCGTCGATCTGACGGCAGTCTGGCAGCGTTAGACTATGACAGCGGGCTGTATCTATCATATGACGGCGGTTTAAGCTGGGAAAAAGGGGAATGGGGCAGCCTGCCGGAGCTGGCTCAGGAAAACTATATTATGGCCTCGGCGCATTCCCCGGAGGGAAATACGGTGGCGGCTTATATAGCGCCGGAAAATATGAGAGAGGACGGGAAATGGAACCCCATTTATATCCTGATCGATCCGGAGGGAAATCAGAGAGAGCTTCCGATTCAATGCGACAGTGAGACCGGGTATCTAAACCGGTTCTGGTATCTGAGAGAGGGCATGCTGTATGGACAGGGATTTGACGGGAATGTATATCAGATTTCGGAAACTGACGGCAGCATGAAAAAGGTTCTGGATATGTGGCTGGTGCATATGACGGCCGTAGGAGACCGGCTGCTGCTCACCCATCAGGAGGGCTTTACGATTTATGACCCGGCCACAGGAGAGCAGACGGAGGATGCCGTGCTGAATGAGTTCCTGGAGAAAAATTTTAATGGCGTGGACCTGCTGGGGAACACCGGCGTATATTCGCTGCTGGCGGCGGGCGGCGAGGACGGACAGACAGTTTATCTGGCCTGCCAGGACGGCATTTACAGCCATGTTCTGGGGGGCAGCCTGATGGAACAGGTGGTGGACGGCTCCATGACCTCCCTTTCCGATCCCCGCTATGGCATGGTGGGCATGGCGGCATTGGATTCAGGGGAATTTCTGGTCCTGATGATCAACGGTCTGTTTCGCTATACTTATGATCCGGATATCGCCGCCGTCCCGGAAAAGCAGCTTCAGGTGTACAGCCTGAGGGAAAACCAGTTATTGCGTCAGGCGATCACATTGTACCGGAAACGGCATCCGGAGGTCTATGTGAATTATACGGTGGGAATGGATGCGGGCAGCGGCGTGACCCGGGAGGACGCATTGAAGACGCTGAATACCCAGATCGCGGCGGGAAACAGTCCGGATCTTATGGTGCTTGACGAACTGCCTGTGGATTCCTATGTGGAGAAAGGGCTGCTGGCTGATCTTGGCAGATGGCTGGACCCCATGGAGGAAGAACTTTTTACAAATGTGACCAGTCTCTATCAAAAGGACGCTCATCTTTACGCAGTGCCCGTGAAATTCATGATTCCCACGATACTGGGCAGCCGGGACACGGTGGAGCAGATCAGGGATGTGACGACGATGGCAGATCAGATCGAGGCGCTGCGCGGTCAGTTTCCGGAAGGAAGTATTACCGCTGCATGCAGCGCCCGGGAAATGCTGGAGCTGTCAGGGATTTATGATTCCTGGAAATGGCTGGATGAAAGGGGCAGGGTGGACGAAGCCGCTCTGGAGACATTTTTCAATGAGGCGAGACGGAGCTGGGAAGCCGAGAAGGCCGGATTGTCCGGTCGATCTGTGGAGATCCATGAGGAATATGTGCGGGAGTGGAATGAGAGCCGGGATGGGAGGTTATCTCTGGGCCGCTATTATGATTTCTTCATGTATGGGGACACCAACGCGATGTATTATTATATGGGGGAACAGCGGCTTACCCTTGGTTTTTTAAACGGCATGAGTATCAATTTCGGAATGCTGACCAGCGCGATTAAGAAGACAGGGCAGTCGGATTACCGGTTTTTGCCGGGGAAGGACGGGATGCTGTTTCTGCCCGTGATGTCCGTGGGAATCAGCAATAATTCAGCCGAACAGGAGCTGGCGGGGGAACTGCTTACGGTTCTTCTGTCGGAAGAAAATCTGAAAGAGGATTATACCGACGGCTTTCCGGTAAACCGCAAAGCCTTGGCAGCTCAGAGTGTCAATGAGGACGGGAACGTTTACAGCAGCTACGTGGTGGCGGAGGACGGCGTCCAGGAGGAAATCACAATGGATTGGCCTTCCGAGGAGGAATGCCGGCAGCTTGCAGAACGGATTGAGGAGCTGGGCTGTCCTGTGATTGGAGGAGGAACCCTTTGGGACGCGGTGATGGATACGGGCGTAAAAGTGCTGGAGGGAGAAATGACGGCCGCCGAAGGCGCGGAGGAGATTGTGCGAAAGACGGCGATCGAGCTGGCAGAGTAGGCGAGAGTCCGTCGTAAAGGAAAAGAAGGTGAGGAAGTGAGAGAGAAGCAGAGGAAAAAGGGCAGAAGCGTCAAAAAGCCGGTCAGTCTGCCGGCCTGGACGGGGTTTATGGTTCCCAGTCTGCTGGGCGTGACGGTTTTTGTGCTGTTTCCCTTTGCGGATGTGGTTTGCCGTTCTTTTTCTTCCGCTTTGGGGGGCAGGTTTACCGGGCTGTCTAACTTTCAGACAGTGCTGTGCAACCAGGCTTTTTGGCTGGCCGTGAAAAACACGGTTTGTTTTACGGCGGTCTGTCTGCCG
Organism: uncultured Lachnospiraceae bacterium; assembly: GCA_910579325.1. GTDB lineage: Bacteria > Bacillota > Clostridia > Lachnospirales > Lachnospiraceae > Paralachnospira_A. Next base: position 14,448 of record CAJTTU010000054.1, read on the forward strand.
ATTCTGATTGGCACAGGGCTGCTGATCGCCGTGGGGCTTGGCAGGATGAAATATGCCCGGCTGCTCAAACCGTTGTTTCTTTTTCCCATGGCCATGCCGGCCGCCACGGTGGTTCTGATCTGGCATCTGGTATTTGCCCGGCTGGGACTTTTAAACGGTCTGGCGGACGGTCTGTTTGCCCGGCTGCCGGCCGTTGTCTCAGAGGCTTTGGGACTGAAGGGCGGTCCGGTCCGCATTGCCTATATGGATACGACATTGTCCTTCTGGGTGCTGGTGTGCAGCTATGTGTGGAAAAATCTGGGATACACGATTGTTCTCTGGATGGCCGGGATCGCAGGGATTCCGGCCTCAGTGACGGAGGCGGCCAGGATAGACGGCGCAGGAGAGAGGCAGGTTTTCCGGTATGTGATTCTGCCGAACCTGAAAAGCAGTCTGTACACCATAACCGTGCTGTCTCTGCTGAATTCTTTTAAGGTATTCCGGGAGGCGTACCTGGTTGCGGGGGCTTATCCCCAGGAAAATATTTATCTGCTTCAACATTTGTTTAATAACTGGTTTGTCAATATGGAGCTGGATAAGATGGCGGCCGGGGCGGTATTGGCGGCTGCGGCGCTGCTGGTTTTGATTTTGGGGCTGCCTGGTCTATTAGAAGAGTAGTGCGGATGATACAATTATCATAGGGGATCGTGTACGGTCATGTTGAACAAGGTCTTGTATATTGTGGGTGCATGATATAGCCGTAGTCAAAAAAGCGGGAAGGAAGACTGTCGTTGCAAGTGAAAATTTTGAGAATAAGGCGGAAATTATCCATGTTTTTGTCGGGCTGCTGCCTGACTGCTTTGGCGCTGCTCTTTTGCTCTCCGGTGCTGATTCTGCTGTCAGGTTCCTTGACGGGGCGGTATGAGCTGCGGCAGATGTTAAAGCCGGTTCTGGAGGATGACTTGTATTCCGCGGATGAAGTTATGGGGCAGGATACAGCCTTGTGGAAGACAGTGCCCCAGTATCCGACAGGGGAACATTATCAGAAGCTGTTGTTTTTTACGCCTCAGTTTTTTACGGTGTTCTGGAATTCCGTGAAGCTGACGGTGCTGATTATCGGCGGGCAGCTGCTGATCGCCGTTCCGGCGGCCTGGGCGCTGGCAGTCTGCCGGTTTCGTCTGCGCAGAGCGTTATTTATCCTTTATGTGATTCTGATGCTGATGCCTTTTCAGGTGACGATGCTGTCCCAGTATCTGGCGCTGAACAGGCTGTCTTTGATAAACACCCACTGGGCGGTCATTTTTCCCGCGGTGTTCTCCACATTCCCGGTATTTCTGATCTACAGAGGCTTTGCGTCGCTGCCGGAGGAGCTGTTAGAGGCGGCCAGGGTGGACGGGGCAGGAGAGTTTCGAATTTTCTGGCATGTGGGGCTGCCTCTTGGGATGCCGGGCATATTGTCGGCTGTCGTCCTCGGGTTTCTGGAGAGCTGGAACCTGATCGAGCAGCCGCTGGCATTTCTGGAAAATAAACAACTGTGGCCGCTGTCCCTTTACCTGCCGGAAATTGGTCTGGGGCAGGCGGGGACGGCGTTCGCGGCGTCGGTGATCACACTGATTCCCAGCGGCCTTGTATTCTGGCTGGGACAGGATTATTTGGAGCAGGGGATTATTTCTTCTGCTTTAAAAGGATGAGCGGATTTTGAAAATGCGTTGGAGATTGGTAGTGTCAAATGAACTATGAAAACAGCAACGAACCGGACAAGCCCCGGCAAATCGTAAGCGGCTAAAGGACATCCGCTAACTATTTGCCATGCATTGCACGTAAGGGTCTAAAAGACAGACCCTAAGTGCTCATAGCGACGGGAGGGTAGTTGCGGAACTGGATTAAAAGGGGAGTCGTGGGATGAAACAGAGAAAAGCGGCGGCCTGGTTACTGGCCGGTTTTCTGACAATGATGTTTTTGTGTACGCTGATTTCCAGAGGGCTCTATGCATCCGGGCTTCCCCGGGTCGTTACCGGGACGCCTGACAGGCGGTCGATCGGGCATGTGGCGGAGGCGGAGGGCTCCATAGTGCCGGGAAAAGAGCTTGCGGTGAATGTCCCTCAGGGAATCCGGGTCAGAGAGGTTTTTATTCAGCCGGGAGACGAGGTCGGTCCCGAGACACTGCTGTTTGCGGCAGACCAGACGGATCTGGGAGAGCTGATCAAAGAAAAGGAGCTGGAGATTGAGAAGCTTCGACTAAGTATTGAGGATATGGAGCGGAACGAAAGTCTGGATCAGCAGAAAAAGGGGCTGGACCGAAAGCGGGCGGCGCAAGATGCGGCGAGTGACAGTCAGAATGAGAGCAGAAATGTGGAGCGGCATCAGCGGGATTTGCAAAAAGCGGAGGAAGAATTGGCCAGCCATCTGGCAGAGCGTCCTGAGGTTACGGACCCGAAGGAGCGGGACAGGCAGAATCAGGACTATGAAAATCAAGTAAGAGAAGAAAAAGAGCTGCAAAAGCAGATTATAAGCTTAGACAGGCAGATCGAGGAGATGCGGTCGGACAGCGCCGGGAACGGAAGCGTGAGTGGAAATCAGAGTGGAAATCAAAGTGGAGATCAAAGCGAAAACCAAAGTTCCGCAGAAGCGGAGCTGCTTCGTCAGAAACAAAAGGAGCTGGCGGCGCTGAGAGAAAAGCTGTCCGGACTTCAGTTAGACTCTGGGGAAAAACCGGATTATGGCGTAGAGGACGGGGAAGTGACGGCTTGGGAGGAGAAGAAGCGTCAGCTGGAGGATGCCGTGGAAGCTGCGAAACGGGGACTGGAAGATGCGGGGAAGCAGCAGGAGGATAGTCTCAGGCAGGGGGAGCGGGAAATGGAAGACGCCGCCTGGCCGGAGCAGGCGGACAGTACGGTACGGCAAAATCGTTTGACCATGGAGCTGGAACAGGAACGGCTGGAGCAATACCGGCGGATCTATGAAGCCGGAGGAAAGGTGTACGGCGAACAGCCCGGATTTGTGACGGAGCTTGGGATTTGCTCCGGCGATCGGACTGCAGACAGCCCGGTGATTCGCTATGCGGCCCATAACAGCCCGTTTCGCTTAAAAGCGACCCTCACAAAAGAGCAGAAAAAATATGTGAATCCGGGCGATCAGGCGGAGGTAAGCCTGGTGAACGGCCGGAAGCTGGAACTGGAAATCACCTATCTGGCTGAGAGCGAGACAGCTCCCGGCACTTATGATCTGGAAATCGATCTGCCCGGTCAGGACGGTATTCTGGGCATGAGCGGCAGTTTTCGTGCAAAAACTCAGTCGGACAGCTACGAATGCTGCGTGCCTGCGGAAGCGGTTTATTCTGAAAATCAAAGGTATTATGTCTATGCCGTGGGGCGCAGGCAGACGATTCTGGGAGAGGAGCTGGCCGTGGAAAAGGTTCCGGTGACGGTACTGGACCAGAATGAGAAATACGCGGCTTTAGAGCCCGGCGTGATTACGTCGGAAACCGAGGTGATTGTGAGAAGCGATAAAGAGGTGAAGGAAGGGGCGATTGTGAGGTATACGGAGTGAGAATGGGGGCTTGGAGGGGGGATGAAAGCCCCCCTTAACTATTGGCCGATAAAATATTCCTTGTAAAGTTTATTTCTATACTGTTTATCTTGTGTGGCTTTGATTACATCCTGTGACCGGATTGTTCTTCATCAGCTTTGCTTTATCCTTATCATATTCATCAAACCGTGTTTCATGAGAAAAGATATAGAAAGGAAATGCAATCATTCAGCAGTGTGCGGAACACATCGTCATATGGTGTGTTTGTGATCCTTACATTGTCCATTGTTATCATCCCCTTTTATTATATATTACCATACCGTATAAATTTACTCATTTAAAAAAGCATTGTTTCGAAAGGAATTTTGTCTTTCAGATCAGCCCCGCCGCCATCGGCAGATACATACTGACTGAGGACACATAAGTTACCAGCAGCAATCCGGCTAAAATAGCGCCGTAGTACATCAGCATATAAGGCATAACCCCGGACAGTGTAGTGTCCCCTACCTTGATTGACACAAACAGGGTGTTTCCCACCGGCGGAGTGATATTTCCGATACAGAGGTTGTATACCAGGATCAGGCCGAACTGGACCGGGTGCATGCCGAAGGTTTTCACAATGGGCAGAAACAGCGGCGTGAAAATCAGGATGGCCGGGGTCACGTCCATAAAGGTACCGGCGACAAGCAGGATCAGGTTCATGATAATCAGAATAACCATTGGGCTGTTGGTCAGCCCCAGCAGCGCCGAGGCGATGGCCTGGGGAATCTGGGTGAAGGCCATAACCCAGCCCATAATATTGGACACGCCGATGAGAAATACGATCATGCCGCTCATCCTGGCGCTGTCCACCACCGTTTTCCAGAAAGATTTCCAGGTGATGTTCCGGTAGCAGATGCCTAAGAATAACGCGTATACCACGGCGATGGCAGAGCCTTCCGTGGCTGTGAAAATTCCTTTTACGATACCGCCGATTACCACCAGGATCAGCGATAGAGAGGGGATGGCGCGCAAAGTAGATATACCTAAATTTTTCCAGTCATACTTGCCCAAAGTTCCCTGATATCCTTTTTTTACTGCAATGCATACGGCCACGGCCATACAGCAAAGGGCCCACAGAATGCCGGGAATATAACCGGCCAGAAACAGGGCCGCCACAGAGGTGCCGCCGGATACCAGAGAGTAGGTAATCAGCGCGTTGGAGGGAGGAATCAGCAGTCCCGACGGGGCCGAAGCGGCGTTGGTGGCGCCGCAAAGGGCCTTTTCATACCCCTGTTCTTCCTCGCCCTGGCGCACCATGCTGCCCACTGCCGCAGCCGCCGCGGAGGCAGAGCCGGAGATTGCCCCGAACAATGCGTTTGCGCCGATATTAGTTACCAGCAGAGAGCCGGGCAGTTTCCCCAGAAGAGCAAGGACAAAATCCACCAGTCTTTTGGCGATGCCCCCCTGATTCATCAGGTTGCCGGCCAGCACGAAAAAAGGAATCGCAGTCAGGCTGAAATTGCTCATGCCGACGAAAGTACGCTGGGCTGCCGTCAGCACGGAAACGTCCGGCGGCACGGTAGGCAGGATGGCCGCCAGAGAGGAGATGCCGATGGCATAGGAAATGGGAACGCCCAGAACCAGCAGTACCAGCAGAACTGCCATAATGATAATCAGCGATTGAATTGCCATAGCTTACACTGCCTCCTTTTCAGCTTCCACTGCCTCGGTGCGGGGCAGGCTGCCATGTAAAATGTCAACAATATTTAAGATGGTATAAATCACGTTCAGAATGCCGCTTAAAGGCAGTATTATATAGAAAATGCCGATGGGGATGCCTAAAGAAGAAGTCATCTGCCCCATAGCCAGGTTTGTGATCTGCACACCGCCGAAAATCAGGATGACTGCAGAAAACAAGCAGGCAACCACCTCAGCGAATACGGACAGCGCCTTTTGGATGCCGGGGCTGGCCTGTTGTGCCAACAAAGGAATGTTCATATGCCCACGCTCTCCGGTTACTAAAGAAGCGCCGAACAGGGACATCCAGGCGAACAGATAGGAAACCAGCTCCTCCGACCAGGAAGAGGGCTGTTTCAGAAGATAACGGGTAAAGACCTGCCAGCAGGTCAGGCCGACCATGGCCAGGAAGCTTGCGCCGGCCAGACAGTTCAGCGCCTGGTTAATTGTGTTTCTCAGTGGTTTCATTGTGGATTCTCCTTTTGCCGGATTTGACTTGCTTGTATTCCATAGGGGATTCGCGATTAACAGACATTTTCCGGTGTGCTGTCAGTCTGAATCCCTTTGTGCCGGGTATATGGCATTATAGGCCTGGATGGCGTTATAAATATCCTTGAGACCCGGATTGTTTTGCAGGATAGATTTGTGGAGCGGTCTGCATGCCTCCACAAAGGGTTCCTGATCGGGATACAGAAATTGTACGCCCTGTTGGTTCCGGGCCCTGTTCCTGGCGTTTTCCACCGCCTCAACCCACGCTTCCCGCTGTACCTGGTTCACCAGCCGGAACCCTTTCTGAAAAATATCCAGCTCCTCCTGGGACAGTCCGTTTAAAAAGGCGTCGTTGGCAATCAGAATGTCCGGCACCATCTGGTGCATGTCGTAGGAATAATATTTGCACACATCTCCGTGTCCGTTATCTGTCAATGCCATTTCATTATTTTCCGCCCCGTCGATAATATGAGACTGAAGCGCCGTATACACTTCCCCGAACCCCATGGGAGCGGCGGAGCCGCCTAACAGGCGCATCATCTCCACATTGGTGGGAGACTGCTGCACACGGATTTTCAGTCCTTTTAAATCTGCCGGGCTTTCGATTGGTTTGTTCACCGTATAAAAATTCCGGGTGCCCGCGTCCAGCCAAGTGACCGCCCGAAATCCTGCTTTTTCTGTGGAGTCGAAAATGGGCTCCGTGATCTTTGGGTCATCCATGACCTGGTGATAAGCTTCGGAGCTGGCAAAGAGGTAGGGCAGGTTAAAGATTTCATAATCCTGACTGAAGGTTTCCAGAATGGCGTTGCTGGCGATGCAGAAATCGATGGCGCCTGTCTGGGTCAGCTGTACCATGTCCGTCTGGGAACCCAGCAGCTCGCTGGGGTACACCTCTACCGAATACCGGTCTCCTAAATTTTCATTGATATAATTCTGGAATGCCACAAGCGCCGTATGGGTGGGATGGTTCACCGACTGGTTATGGCCGATCCGCACAATCCGCTGCCCGCCGGCAGCGCCGCAGCCGGTCATTGAAAATGTCGCAGCCAGTATGATTATGGAAAATATCAGATGTTTTCGGAAATTGTTCATCAGTATGATTGTCCTTCCTGTGCAAAGTTCCGAACGATTTGGGCTTCGTCCGATTTAAGTTATCCTATAGTATGTGTGGAAAAAAGAAAAATTATGAAAAAATATTTGCGGATATAGCCAATGGGATAAATTGTGCGGCGAGATTCATAAGAATTAAAAAGATTCTGTCTATTTTTCGTTGACAACGGTATGGGATAATGATACTGTTACAGGGGGAGGATTTTACGGTCCATGAAGAAATATAAGAAGATTATTTTTGTGTGCGAGGATAATACCTGCCGCAGCGTGATGGCGGAAGCGATCATGAACGGCTTTAAAAATTCCCTGAAAGGCGGCCAGGAGCTGGCCGTGGTATCCAGGGGATTGGTCGTCCTGTTCCCGGAGCCGATGAATCCAAAGGCGGTGGCGATTTTGAAAAGCCGTCAGTTAGAGCCGACCCATGAGCATTCCATCTCATTGCTTGCGGAAGATTTGACAGAGGATACGCTGGTGATCGCCATGACCGAAGCAGAGTGTCTTTCGGTGGCGGAGCAATTCGGCACGGTGGCGGATATCACAACGGTCAGAAGGTTTGTGGGGCAGAACGGCGATTTGGAGGAGCCTCACGGAAGCCTGTCTGACTATGGGATGTTTTTCGAGTATCTGGATCTGTTGGTGAAGATGGTGGCCCAGGCGCTTTTGAAGGAGATTGCGGAGGAACCGTCAAAAGAAGAAAACGAAGAATTTACCGGTGAGATTGAAAGCGGCGGAGAACGATCCGATGAAAAAGAGGATGATTTAATAATACCGGCTGAATAAAAAAGCTAACATAGAGCTGGCAGGTATATGCGATGCCGGGCGGCAGGAGGAGAATATTATGATAGCGTTAGGTAGCGACCATGGCGGATATGAATTGAAACAGGAGATCATCTCCCATCTGGAATCGAAGGGAATCGCGTACCGGGACTATGGCAGCTTTAGTCCGGAGCCGGCGGATTACCCGGAGTATGCCCATATCGTAGCCCATGCAGTTGTGAATGGGGAGTGCGAAAAAGGAATTCTGATCTGCGGCACCGGAATCGGCATCTCAATCGCAGCCAATAAGGTAAAAGGAATCCGTGCTGCCGTCTGCACCGACTGCTTTACGGCGGAGGCCACCCGTCTGCATAATGACGCGAATATTCTGGCCCTCGGCGGCCGGGTGGTGGGTCCGGGGCTGGCTTTGAAGATTGTGGATACGTTTCTGAACACGCCCTTTTCAGGGGAGGAACGGCATAGCCGGAGGATATCTAAGATTGAAGCCGTGTAAAAGATGAGGGATAAAAAGATGGCAGGCGGAATATGCTCTGAATGAATTTCTTAATCGTGTTTTGGGGTTAGCTGAAAACATTCAGGGCATATTTTATATGGAAGACGCAAATAATGAATGGAATGGATATTCTATATTCCACATATCAAAAATGCCTGCCGGAGGTGATTATGAAATTACATCAGCTCAGGTATTTTGTGGAGGTTGCGCTCTCTGCTTCGATCGTAAAAGCCAGCGAGCGCCTTTATACGACACCGCAGAATATCAGCAAAGCCTTGATTCAGTTGGAAGATGAACTGGGGGTCAAACTTTT
>CAJTTU010000055.1:0-7344 GCA_910579325.1 uncultured Lachnospiraceae bacterium
CCGTTTTCTGGCCAGCTACCGTTTTGAGCGGCATAACCACAGAGAAATCGAGATTATCTATATCAAATCAGGCCATTGTATCGTAGGTACTGACGAAGGGTTTTTGCCCCTTCGGGAGGGGGACGCCATGATTGTATACAAAGGGGTTCCTCACTGGTTTCTTGTGGATAAAAAGGAAGCCTGCCAGATCGCGCAGCTGGAATTTGACGCGGAGCTTCCGGATTATTTTAGAGATGCCTTTCCTTTTTTCAGGGCAAGGCAGTTTCAGAAACTTTCCGGCTGCGAAACGGTGGGGAAGCTTCTGGAAAGCATCGGCCGGCGCCATCGTCTGGCCGGGAGTTCTTCTTATGATATCCTTCAGATGAAGCTGCTGTTTTTTCAGCTGTTTGCCGAGCTTTCCGCAAAGACGGAAGAGAAGGACAGAACGGCGGGCAGCGGTAAAATCGAAAAGATTATCGGCTATATTAACCAGAATTATGAGGACGACCTGAGTGTGGAAAAGCTTGCGGACCGGTTTGGAATCAGCTCCAGATATCTGAGAAAGTGTTTTAAAGAGGAGACCGGGATTAACTGCGTTCAGTATGTCACGTCCCTCCGGATGGAGAAGGCAAAAGAACTTTTGTGGCTGTCAGGGAAAAGCGTGACGGAGATCGCGTCTCTGACAGGCTTTAACAGCTCCCAGTATTTCAGCCGGATATTCCGGCAGTATACCGGACAGACGCCGGTGGAGTACAGAAACCGCTGGAAAGGGCGCAGGGCGGAGGAGCGGTGCGTGATAGAAGAAGAGGGAGCTGCTGAACTATAAATTTAGGAGGAAAACAGAGATGACCAACAGAGAAAACTTTTTATCATTGCTGCGCAGAACAGGCTATGAAAGGGTTCCCGTGGAATTTGTATTATGCCCCCACCAGCAGGAAGTGTGCCGCAGGGAGCTGGGCGCCGAGGATTATGAGGCATATTTCGGCATGCCCTGGCGGCGGGTGGAGGATCTGCGGCTTAAGGAGCATGACGTGGACCAATACAGAAAGTATTTTACGGACGAGCCGCTGAAAGAAGGGGCCGAAATCGACGTGTGGGGCGTAGGTCATGAGAAGTATCCCACCTCCATGCACATGACCCGGATGCGTTATCCGCTGAAAAATATGGAGACTTTGGAGGAAATGCAGGCCTATCCCTTCCCGGATTACGGAAAAGCCGACGGCTCCCATCAGGCGGAGCAGGTACAAAGGATCAAGGATCAGGATCTGATCGCCCTGGGGGATATGCAGATGACCGTCTGGGAATGCGCCTGGTATATGCGCAGCATGGAACAGCTGTTCTGCGATATGATGACGGAGGATGAGAAGGCGGAATTCCTTCTGGATAAGGTGACGGAACAGTCGCTGATCCGGGCGCTGGCCTACGCGAAAGCCGGCGTGGACGTGTTGTTTCTCGGAGACGATATCGGCACCCAGAGGGCAATTATGATGAGTGAAGCGCTGTACGGCACATGGCTGAAGCCCCGGCTGAAAAGAATCATCGACGAAGTGAAAAAAGTAAATCCGGATATTTTGATCTTTTATCATTCCTGCGGATTGATCGAGCCGCTGATCCCACAGCTGATCGAGGCGGGGATCGATGTGCTGAACCCGATCCAGTGCGAGTGTATGGACTTTGAGGAGATTCACAAAAAATACGGCAGTCAGGTGTCTTTCCATGGCACCATCGGCACACAGACCGTGATGCCCCATGGAACGCCGGAGGAAGTCAAACAGGCGGTGTGGAAAAACCTGGATATCGCAGGGGAAACAGGCGGATTGTTTGCGGCCCCTACCCATATGGTGGAACCGGAAGTACCCCTTGAAAATATTCTGGCCTATGTGGAAGCCTGCCGGACATACCGGAAAGCATGATTTCTAAATTAAAAGGCAAAAAAGCTTAATGAATCCGATGTAAATATCCAGTATGATAAAACAAAATGCGAAAATAAAGACGTAAATGCAGGGGGGAGGGGAACCGCATGGCAGGAATGTTGGAATTTCAGCATATATGTAAATATTTTCCAGGTGTGAAAGCATTGGACGACGTGTCATTTCAGGCGCATGCCGGCGAAGTGCTTGCCTTTTTGGGGGAAAACGGCGCGGGAAAATCTACGCTGTTAAAAGTGCTGAACGGGGATTATCAGCCCACCAGCGGGAAATATCTGCTGGACGGGGTGGAAAAGCATTTCCATTCGCCCCATCAGGCGATTGAGGAAGGAATCTCCGTCATTTATCAGGAGCGCCAGATTCTTCTGGAGCTGTCGGTGGCGGAAAATATTTATCTGGGCAGGATGCCGGTGAACAGATTTGGCATCATCGATACCCGGAAGGCAAACGAGATGGCGGCAAGGATTATCGAGGATTTCGGCCTGCCCATCCATCCGTCCACGAAGGTAAAGGATCTGAGTATCGCCTACCAGCAGATGGTGGAGATTATGAAGGCTTATTCGAGGGAGAACTTGAAGGTAATCTGCTTCGATGAGCCGACGGCGTCTCTTTCAGATTCGGAAATCGAGATGCTGTTTAAGATTATCGCAAAGCTGAAAGCGGAAGGGAAGATTATCATCTATGTATCTCACCGTATGGACGAGATTCAGCGGATTACGGACAAGGTGGCGATTTTCAAGGACGGCCATTATGTGGATACGGTAAAGACCGGCGTGGTTCCGGAGGATGAGATGATCCGCATGATGGTAGGGCGTGATCTGGGCGATATCTACAAAGATCTCGACCGGGACAAGGAAATCGGCGACGTGCTGTTGGAGGTGAAAAACGTATCCTCCGATTATGTGAAGGAGAATTCCTTTGTCCTTCATAAAGGCGAGGTGCTTGGCTTCTCTGGCCTGGTAGGCGCGGGCCGTACCGAGCTGATGCGCGCTATTATCGGAGCGGACGCGATGAGAAGCGGGGAGGTGCTTCTGGAAGGGGAAAGCATCCGGAACCGTTCGCCTCACGAGGCTATGGAGCACGGCATCGTCCTGGTGCCGGAAGACCGGAAAATGCAGGGCATCCTGGCGAATTTAAGCGTCAGCGACAATATCAATATTTCCCTGCTGGACCAGCATTCGGATAAACTGGGATTTGTGAGCAGGGAGAAGGAAGCGAAGGCGGCGGAAGAGGGAATCCGAAACTTTAAGATTAAGACGCCGTCCCCCGATAAAAAGATTGTGGAGCTTTCCGGCGGCAACCAGCAGAAATGCATTGTGGCCAGATGGATCAGCACCAATCCCAAGGTTCTGATTCTGGACGAGCCCACCAAGGGAATCGACGTGGGAGCCAAGTCGGAGTTTTACCAGATGATCTGCCAGTTCGCGAAGCAGGGGCTGGGCGTGATCCTGATCTCTTCGGAACTGCCGGAGGTGATCGGGCTTTCCGACAGGATTATTGTAATGAAATCCCTTAAGATCGTGGGAGAAGTGGCCGGAGCGGAAGCGACGGAAAGTAAGCTGTTGAGTCTCGGTATGATTGGGGAGGTACAGGGGGCATGAATACGGAAAAGAAATTCAGGATACATATCAGCGGCGACAAGCTGGTGCTGCTGGCGGCAAATGTGGCCGTGTTTATCTTATTCACTGCGTTAAATAAAAATTTCCTTACTTTGGCGAATATGATCAACATCCTGATCGCCGCGTCTCTGGTGGGACTGGTGGCCATCGGGCATACTTATCTGATCATCGCGGGGCAGAATGATCTGTCGCCCGGTTCGCTGGCGGCGTTTTCCGGTGTACTGGCGGCGCTTCTGGTCAGCAAAGGGATTCCTTTTGTCGCGGCGCTGATTCTGACCATCGCGTGCGGCGCGCTGGTCGGCGTCTTTAATGCCTTTATGGTTAATAAGATTCATTTGGAGGCTTTTATCGCAACGCTGGTAACGCAGTCCATTATCCGTGGCTTCGCCTATATTATCTGCGACGGAAAGCCGGTATCCGTCAGTGACAAGACATTTTTGGCTCTGGGGAAGGCGAGAGTTTTATATGTGCCGGTGGCTGTGTGGATTATGATTATCTGCATTGTGGTTTTCGGCATTATTCTGGCAAAGACGAAATTTGGCCGGAGCATTTACGCGATTGGCGGTAATCAGGACGCGGCCAGACTGGCCGGTCTGAATCCCCAGCGGATTATCACGATCTGCTATACGATGATGGGCGTTCTCTGTTCTATCGGCGGTATTATTTTCGCGTCCCGTATGAATTCGGGACAGCCGGCGGCCAATGTAAACCTGGAGTTTGACGCCATCACGGCCGTAATCTTAGGCGGCGTGTCTTTCCTGGGCGGTGTCGGCGATATGTTCGGTACGGTTTTGGGTATCATTTTGATCCAGGCTTTTAACACCGGCCTGATCATGGTGAGCGTGCCCACCTTCTGGCATTATGTGGCCAGAGGCGGACTGCTGTTATTCGCTCTGACCAGCGATTATGTGAGAAAGCAGAAGAGGGATAAGGATCTGCTGGCCGCGTCGATGAAGAACCTGTAAAAATCGTATCTAATTGGACGGCTTTGATGAGAAGGAAAAGCTTTATCAAAGCCTCCATGATGATAAAAAACATGGGAACATGTAAAAGGTAAAACATGTAAAAGGAGGATGAGCAACATGAAAAAATTAACAGCTTTGTTTCTGGCGGCAGCCATGACCTTCAGCCTGGCAGCCTGCGGCGGTTCAGGAGACAGCGGCAAGAAGGACACGACAGCGGCTCCCGCGCAGACAGAGGCGCAGGGTCAGGATACAACCGCGGCGCCTGAGGCGGGAACCGGGGCGGCAGCAGGGACTGATGCAGCGGCATCCGGAGAAAAGGGTGTGGTTTACGGCATTTACAAAGCAGGCGACCAGACCTGGTTCATCGATGAGGGCGCTGCGGCTAAGGCGGCTGTAGAGGCTAACGGCGACGAGTTTATTTTCGTAGACGCGAAGATGAGCCCGGAAGAGTATCTGAAAGCCATCGACAATGCCATCGCGAACAAAGCAAAAGGTATCGTAACCTGTATTCCTGACCAGACCATGTCTCAGGCAGTGGTTGACAAGTGTAAGGAGGCCAATATCCCGATCGTGGCGGCCGACGACGCCCTGCAGACCGACGCAGGCGACAAGATCGCTCCCTGGGTAGGCATCAACGCATATGTAATCGGCCAGGCCAACGGCGACTGGTTAGCGGCATACGCAAAAGACAATGACCTGGTAGCCGATGAAAAGTGCGGTCTTCTGATTATGACCATGGATACCGTATCTTCCTGCGTACCCCGGGCAGAGGGCGAGTATGACAACTTCACCGCCGCATGTCCTGACTTTGATACCGCCCGCATCTTCAAGGCAGACTACGACGGAACCGTTGAAAAAGGAAATACTGCCGCCGCCGCAGTGTTCACCGCTCATCCGGAGATCACGAAATGGCTGGTAACCGGAGCGAACGAAGAGGGAACCATCGGCGCCGTACGCGCGCTGGAGACCGCTGGTCTTCAGAATGACGCGTGTGTGGTTGGCCTTGGCGCTTACATGGCGAAGGACGAGTGGAATGACAAGGGCGCTGACGGCACCTGCATGAAGGCTTCCGCGTACTTCTCTTCCGATTCCGTAGGCAAAGGCTCCGTGGACGTTCTCTACGATATCATCAACGGCAATGAGCCCGCGATGGAAACCGCGGTAGACGCAGTGGTTGTTACTCCCGAAACTTATAAGGAAGTAATGGGCAAGGCAGCGGAATAAAGACAGATTTTTATCAGGCGGCTCGAAAGAGCCGCCTTTTGTGATACAACAACTTTTGCGATACAAAATATCCGATACAATGCATAGGTGTTCAAGAGTATGTTCCGCGATCCCCAATGCTTCGCGTTGCCTCGTTTTGTCGGATTTAAACAAATTTAGAATATTTTAGAAATTTATCCTGCTTTTTGATTAAAAATTTGAGACAGATCGGTTATAATGAAAACGATCATAAAAATTTCATAATATAGGAGGATATAAGATGAATGATGAAATGAAAATGATGGTAAATATGGTCGTTGATGAAATGGGAAAGATGGAAGAACGGATGAATAAGCGTTTTGCCGAGATGGAAGAGAAGATGAAGAAGCGTTTTGAAAAAATCGAAAAACGCCTGGAATCCATGCAACATGACATTAACGCCTGTAAGATGACAAAAGACATGGTGGAGATCTTGATCAGGAAGATCGACCAGCTGGAAAAACGGATTGAGGAACTGGAACGGAAGACGGCTTAGAGCATTCCATTCATACCTTCGATTCAACGGCTCATTTGATTTTTATGAAGCAATCAGTTCACTGAACCAATTCGCCGAATTCACCGCACTTCAGATTTGTGCTGAATTTATGAATGATTCTTAAATAACGAATACACTTTACATATTTTTATCCGGATATTTTTTCATATTTTTTTCTGCCCCATGTTATTTCCTGGCCTGTTCCCGGTATTCCGAAGGCGTAACGCCCGTTTCTTTTTTGAAGCAGGTGCAAAAGCTGCTCTCGCTGGTAAAGCCTGTGCTGAAACAGACATGCTTAATGGAAGCGTCGGAAGAACGAAGCAGAAATTTGGCGTTGCTGATGCGGGTGGTGATAATATAATTGTGGGGAGAAAAACCGGTTTCCTTTTTAAACAGCCTGCTGAAATAAAAAGGGCTTAAGGAGGCCTGGGCGGCCAGCTCGTTCAGGGAGAGTGGGTCTGTTAGATGCTCGTTGATATAGGCGATGCTGTCGGAAATGAGATCGGCGGAAATCATGCCAGGGTTTGCCGCCTCCTGGCTGACCAGCAGTTCCGTTAAAATATTGACGATATAATTGTTCAGCAGCGCTTCTTTTACGGAGGGACTGTCTTTAAACTGCAGATAAATTTTATGCAGGTATTTTTCAAAACGGTATGTATTTTTCAGCGTGATCACAGGGGTCGCGCCGGTCAGGGCGGCTTCATAATAGCCTCTTGCGCCGTTCCCGTCGAAATGAAGCCATTCCGCCTCCCATCCTTCGGAGGAATAATAGGAGTGAGGGGCATAGCAGTCCAGCAGTACGATCTGATTTTCCCGGGCCTGGTAGTGGCGGTTTGCGAAATCAATTTCGCACTGTCCTTTTTTCATATACATGATCAGAAAGCTGTCCAGGGAGGTCCGCTTCAGGCAGTAGCCGGGAAGGTAGCGGAAATATCCCGTGATAACCGGATAGAGGAACAGGCTTCTGGCCTGGGTGCTGGGGGTATAGATATAGTAATCGGAGCCGGGAGCAACGCCCTGTTCTTTTGAAAGCATGATACATTCTCCTGATATAAGGTCTGCCTCTGTTTTTCCTGAATTTTATTATATTGCGGCAACAGAGATCAGTCAACAAA
>CAJTTU010000055.1:7354-22259 GCA_910579325.1 uncultured Lachnospiraceae bacterium
GCAACTTTTCAAAATGATATGGCAACTAACACGAATGAAAATCGGGTTGAATCTCTGTATAGTGTAGACAAGAAGTGAAAATGGCAAGATCAGAAAACAGCAACGGACCGGACAAGCCCCGGGAGGATTTACAGACACTTCAGTGGCTGGAAATTCTCCCAGATCCAGGGGGCTTGAAAGGGAAGTTGCGGAACTAAATTAGGAGGAGACAGGTATGACTTCAAGAGAACGAGTAATCGCGGCGATTAACCATAAGCAGCCGGATCGCTGCCCCATCGATCTGGGCAGCAACGGACAGACGGGAATGAATGCGAGCACGGTGTACAAGTTGAGAAAGGCGCTGGGGCTTGACGAACACCGGCTGAAGGTGATAGAGCCCTTGCAGATGCTGGGGGAAATCGAGGAGGATCTGCTGAAAGCCGTCCACAGCGATATGGTGGGGCTGTGGAATGTGGGAAACATGATGGGCTTCCGCCAGGAAAACTGGAAGCCTTTCGATATGGATGACGGGACGCCTGTTTACATGGGCGGCGGCTTCGAGTATGACCGGAATGAAAAAGGGGACACGATGGCTTATCTGTGCGGGGACCGCAGCGCGAAATACGGCTACTGCATGGTAAAGAACGGCTCCTTTTTTGACAATCTCGACCATTTTGAAGAACCCTTTGACTGGGATCTGGACGAGGAGGATTTGACGCCTCTTGAGGATTTCAAAGAGGATTTCCAAGTCTGCTCCGACGAGGATGCCAGATACTGGGAGAAGGAATCCATACGGCTGTATAAGGAGACGGAGTACGGCATTATGGGCGTGCTGGGCGGCGCAGGGCTGGGCGACGCGGCCTGGATACCCGGTCCGACGGTGAAAAACCCGAAAGGAATTCGTACGGTTCAGGACTGGCTGACCGCCCATCTGATGTATCCCGATTATGTTGACGCGGTCTTTGACCTGCAGACGGAAGTGATGCTGAAAAATCTGGAGATTTATAAGCAGGCGGTGGGAGACCGGATTCAGGTAATTTGGATTTCCGGCACGGATTTCGGCACACAGAAGGGGCTGTTTATGGGCCTGGACACCTTCCGAAGCCTGTATAAGCCTCATTATAAGAAAATTAATGACTGGGTACATCAGAATACGGACTGGAAAACTTTTTACCACACCTGCGGCTGTGTCAATGACCTGCTGGATGATTTATGGGAGATGGGCGTGGACTGCTTAAACCCCGTGCAGTTCAGCGCCATGGAGCCCAATGGGATGTCTCCGCAGCGGTTAAAAGCAGAATACGGGGATAAGTTTACTTTCTGGGGCGGCGGCGTGGATACACAGAAGGTGCTACCCTTCGGTACGCCGGAGGAGGTGCGGGCCCAGGTGAAGGAGCGGGTAGAGATCTTAAACCAGGACGGCGGCTATATTTTCAACCCGATCCACAATGTGGTGTCCGGCGTGCCGGCGGAGAACCTGATCGCCATGTATGAGACGGTGATGGGGGAGAAAATCCGCTGAGTCCGGCCGTTGGGTTTCACTGTGAAACGGGGCGGGGAGATGTCTGTCCGCCTGGTGTAAAAAAATATATGAAATTGATACAGGGTGGAAAACCGGATAGAAATGTGGTTTTTCGCCCTGTTTTTTGTCCGGATTCTGAAAAGCTTGTGAATTCACCTATTTCATGGTAAACTGATAGTAGTTTTCAACTGGCAAGTGCTGAAAGCTGTAAATTTCGTCTATAAGGAGAATGTGTATGGACAAAAAAGTAAAAATCACCCCCTTTAAAAAGGTGCTGGTGGCCAACAGAGGGGAGATCGCGATCCGTGTGTTCCGGGCTTTAAACGAGCTTGGCATCACCACGGTCAGCATTTATTCCAAAGAGGACCGCTATGCCCTGTTTCGTTCCAAATCGGACGAGTCCTATCCGCTGGATACCCGTAAAGGACCGGTGGACGCCTATCTGGACATCGACACCATTATCAAGATCGCCCAGGCGGCGAATGTGGACGCTATTCATCCCGGCTACGGATTTCTGTCTGAGAATCCGGATTTCGTGGATGCCTGCGAGAAAAACGACATTGTGTTTATCGGGCCTTCCAGCAGGGTTATGAATATGATGGGGGATAAGATTTCCTCCAAACAGATCGCCATTCAGTCCAAAGTGCCGATCATTCCGGGCGTAGACCATGCCATTAAAGAATATGAGGAAGCCGCCAGGATCGCCAAAGAGGTAGGCTACCCGATTATGTTAAAGGCTTCCAACGGCGGCGGCGGCCGGGGCATGCGTATCGTGGACCGGGCCGAGGATCTGAAACAGGAATTTGAGGAAGCGAAGAACGAGTCCAAAAAGGCTTTCGGCGACGACAAGCTGTTTATCGAAAAATATCTGAGAAGTCCCAAGCACGTGGAGGTGCAGATTCTGGGCGACCGTTACGGAAATGTGGTTCACCTGTTCGACCGTGACTGTTCGGTGCAGCGGCGTCATCAGAAGGTGGTGGAGTACGCGCCGGCTTTCTCCGTGCCTGACGAGACACGGAACATTATCTTCGGTTCCGCTATCCGGCTGGCGAAAAAGGTGGGCTATGAGAACGCGGGAACATTGGAATTTTTGGTGGACGATGAGAGCAACCCTTATTTTATCGAGATGAATCCCCGTATCCAGGTGGAGCATACCATCAGCGAGATGGTGACCAATGTGGATCTGGTACAGTCCCAGATCCTGATTGCGGAAGGATATCCTCTGGATTCCGACGAGATCAACATCAAGTCTCAGGAGAGCGTGAAATGCAACGGTTATTCTATCCAAACCCGTGTCACCACCGAGGATCCTGCCAATAACTTTCTTCCCGATACCGGCGAGATCACCGTGTATCGTACCGGCGCGGGCAACGGTATCCGGGTAGACGGCGGAAACGCCTATATGGGAGCGGTGATCGCCCCTTATTACGACAGCCTTCTGGTGAAAGTGATTTCCCACAGCCGAACCTTCTCCGGGGCTATCAGCAAGTCCATCCGCGCCCTGCAAGAGATGCGGATCAGAGGCGTAAAAACCAATACGCCATTCCTGATTAACGTGCTGAACCATGATACCTTCCGCCAGGGGAAATGCTACACCACCTTTATCGAGGACAAGCCGGAACTGTTCCAGATGGCCCAGAGCCAGGACAGGGCCACGAAGATCATCGAGTTTCTGGGCGATCGCATCGTGAATTCCAATATTGGAGAGAAGAAGCAGTATGAAAACCGGGTGCTTCCGGAGGTGGACCGCTCGAAACCGGTGCATGGCGCCAGGGACCTGTTCCTGGAACTGGGGCCGGAAGGTCTGATGCAGAAGATTTTAAGCGAGAAAAAGCTGTATGTGACAGACACTACCATGCGGGATGCCCAGCAGTCGCTGCTGGCCACCCGTATGCGGAGCAAGGATCTGTGCGGCGCGGCTTACGCCACAAACGCCTATATGCAGAATGCGTTTTCGGTGGAATGCTGGGGCGGCGCTACTTATGATACCGCTTACCGGTTCCTGAAAGAATCTCCCTGGAAACGTCTTGATCTGTTAAGGGAGCGTATGCCGAACACTCTGATCCAGATGCTTCTGCGGGCGTCAAACGCAGTGGGTTACAGCAATTATCCGGACAATGTGGTGCAGGAATTTATCCGCATTTCCGCGGAGCGGGGCGTGGATGTGTTCCGTATTTTCGACAGCCTGAACTGGGTGGAGAATATAAAGATGCCTGTTGAAGAGGCACTGAAAACCGGGAAAATCGTGGAGGGTACCATCTGCTATACCGGGGATGTCTCGAGCCCGGCAGAGAAAAAGTATACGCTGGATTACTATGTAAAGATGGCGCTGGAACTGGAAGCCCTGGGCTGCCATGCCATTGCCATCAAGGATATGGCAGGTCTTTTGAAGCCTCTGGCGGCTCAGCAGCTGGTGGCGGCTCTGAAAAAAGAGCTGCATGTGCCTTTGCACTTACATACCCATGATTCCACCGGAAACGGCGTCAGCACGGTTCTGATGGCGGCCCAGGCAGGCGTGGATATCGCAGACCTGGCCGTGGAGTCCATGTCTTCCCTGACCAGCCAGCCTTCCATGAACGCGATCGTGGAGGCTTTGAGAGGCACGGAGCGGGATACCGGCCTGGTATTTGAAGAACTGGATATTTTAAGCCGTTATTACGGGCGGATCCGCAAGGTTTACGAAAGCTTTGAGAGCGATATGCGGGCGCCCAACGCGGAAATCTATAAATATGAGATTCCCGGCGGTCAGTATTCCAACCTGTTAGCCCAGGTGAGCAGCATGGGTTCAGCCGACGATTTTGAGGCCATTAAAGGGCTTTATAAGGACGCCAATGAGCTTCTGGGCAATATCGTGAAGGTAACCCCCAGCTCCAAGGCGGTGGGCGATCTGGCTATCTTTATGTTTAAGAACGGCCTGACGAAAGACAATATCCTGACGGAAGGCGTGGGCCTGTCTTATCCGGATTCCGTGGTTTCCTATTTCCAGGGCATGATGGGACAGCCGTACGGCGGATTCCCGAAGAAGCTGCAGAAGATTGTCCTGAAAGATATCAAGCCGCTGACCGAGCGTCCCGGCAAGGCGCTGCCGCCCATGGATCTGGAGGCCGTGAAGAAATATCTGGTGGACAAATACCACTATGAGGATAAGTCCGACGAGGTGATGGCCCAGAAAGCCATCAGCTATGCCCTGTATCCCAAGGTATATGAGGATTACTGCGAGCATTTTAATATGTACAACGATGTGACCCGCCTGGAAAGCCATGTGTATTTCTTCGGTCTGCGCAAAGGGGAGGAGACTTACCTGCGCATCGACGAAGGAAAAGAGCTGCTGATCAAATACATCGAAGCGGGCGATCCGGACGAAGACGGAATCCGTACATTGACTTTCCAGGTGAACGGTTCTCTGCGCCATGTGAAGATCCAGGATAAGAGCCTGAAGGTGAATTCTGACCGGAGGCTGAAAGCGGATAAGAGCAATCCTCAGCATCTGGGTTCCTTTATCCCGGGCACGGTCAGCAAGGTATTTGTCAAAGAAGGCGATCCGGTGAAGGAGAATATGCCGCTGATGACCGTGGAGGCCATGAAAATGGAGACCACCGTGGTGTCCAAGGTGAACGGCGCCGTGGATAAGATTTATGTGAAGGAAGGGGATGCCGTACATCAGGATGACCTGCTGATTTCCTTCCATCTGGCGAAAACGAAAGAAAAGGCATAACTTCGCTTTTATCTTTTAGCTTTGCAGAAACTTAAAAATCCGATACTCTCTGCCAGTGCTGGGAGTACCGGATTTTTCTTTTGCCGGGTTTTATTACAAAATGTCGTTTCGCATACCTGTTTCAAAAAATTATAATTCAACACAGTTCCTTATAAAAATCTTAAATTTCAGATTCGAGCCTATATTTTCCCTGCCTGCTATTGCACATTTTTCGGAAAGCCTTTATAATATTTGTTGTGACGGACGAGCCGTGTCCGCGGCGGATGTCTGTGCATTGGGTGAATTGAAAAATAAAGGCGGATGGAGAGTACTGTGGATTATAAAAGTGAATTGTCAGAGCTGGCAAAAAACATAGAGTCGGTGATCGAGGAATCGCTGGATTCCCTTAAGCTGAACGAGGCGAAAAACCATGTGAATTCGGCTATTGACCGCGCGATTGACGAGGTGCGGGACGCGCTGGATAAGGCGGGGGATAAGCTGGATGCTGCCGGCGGCCGTCTGAACCAGAGCCAGGAGAGAGGCGTGGAACGGGCGCGTAAGGATGTGGAGAGGATTCAGAGAAGGACGGCCAGGAGACAGAATTGGGCATTGGCGGACAGGGCAGGCGGGACGGGCAGCCAGCCTTCCGGTCAGCTGAACCGGTATGTGAAGCAGGTTCCGGATATCAGCAGGATGACGCCGTCTCAACTTTTGCGCTATTCTCAGATTCCGGTGTCCAGGAATCCGGCGGGGAAGGTGTCGGGCGTTTTATGTACCGTATTCGGGGCGCTGGGGCTTGGACTCTTTGGACTGCCGACATTGATTATGCTGATCAGTCTGCTGACGGGAGATGCGGTGGCCGGGCTTGAAGCAACTTTCACCCTTTCTTTTCTGACGGCGGGAAGCGGTTTTCTGCTCGGGAAAGGAATCGGCCTTCGGGCAAGGGTGAAGCGCTTTTACAGATATCTGCGGATTATTAATAACCGTACTTACTGCGATACAAGAGAGATTATTTCCAGTCAGGTCAGAGACGCGAAGCTGGTGATGAAAGATCTGAAAGCCATGATCCGACTGAATATGTTCCGGGAGGGGCATCTGGACGAGACCGGCTCTACGCTGATGCTGACTGACAGTACCTATCAGGAGTATCTGCGGACGAAAAATTTAAGAGAGCAGGAAGCGCTGCAGCAAAAGGAGGAGCAGGCGATGATTGCCGAGGACCCTCAGCTGGCTGCGCTGAAAGAGGCCGTGGAAGAAGGACGGCGGAATGTGGAGCTGATCCGAAAGGCCAATGAAGAGATCGCCAGCGAGGCGGTTTCTAAGAAGCTGTACCGGCTGGAGGACGTGACTGGGAAAATTTTTGAACATATTCAGAGCCATCCTCAGAATTTAAGCGATATCCGGAAGTTTATGAGCTATTATCTGCCCACGACTTTAAAGCTGGTCCATGTGTACTGTGAATTGGAAAAGCAGCCGGTAAGCGGAGAGAATATTGTGAATGCCAAGGCCGATATCGAGCGGACGCTGGATACGATCAATGTGGCCTTTGAAAACCTTTTGGACGATCTTTTTGAAGAAACCGCCATGGACGTGTCCACGGATATCTCCGTGCTGGAAACCATGCTGGCCCAGGAAGGGCTGACCGAGAGCGGGTTTGGGGCGATAAAAGAATAAACGGAGCGCGGGAGCTGCGGTACTATATTAGGAGGATGAGATGAGCGAGAATCAGGAGATTACATTGACATTGGACCCTTTTGGCGGGGAGATTCCTACGGTGGAGGAACCGGTGATGGAGCAGAAGGAGCTGACAGTTTTTCAGGAACTGCAGCTTTCGGAGCAGGAACAGGAGACGGTAAAGCAGTTTGCGGAGAAAATTGATATTTCTAATTCCACCCAGGTGCTGCAGTTTGGCGCCGCCGTTCAGAAAAAGATCGCGGATTTTTCCGGCACAGCTTTGGAAAATGTGCGGACCAAGGATCTGGGCGAGGTAGGCTCCATGCTGTCCAATGTGGTGACGGAGCTGAAAAGCTTTGATGTGGAGGAAGAGGAAAAAGGGCTGTTCGGCCTTTTCAAAAAAGGAAGCAATAAAGTAACCGCCCTGAAGGCCAAATATGATAAGGCGGAAACCAATGTAGGCCGTATCTGCGAGGTGCTGGAAGGTCATCAGATTCAGCTTTTAAAAGACGTGGCTATGCTGGACAAGCTGTACGATATGAACCTGGATTATTTCAAGGAAGTGACCATGTATCTGGCCGCCGGAAAATATAAGCTGGCCCAGGTGCGGGACCATGATCTGGCGGAGCTGGTGAGGAAGTCGGAGCAGAGCGGCAGGCCGGAGGATGCCCAGGCGGCAAACGATCTTTCCTCCATGTGCAACCGGTTTGAGAAAAAGCTGTATGATCTGGACCTGACCCGGATGATTTCTATCCAGATGGCGCCCCAGATCCGTATGGTGCAGAACAATGACACCCAGATGTCCGAGAAAATTCAGTCTACGCTGGTGAACACGATTCCTCTGTGGAAAAGCCAGATGGTGCTGGCTCTTGGCCTGGCTCATTCCGAGCAGGCGGCGAAGGCGCACAGGGAAGTAACGGATATGACCAACGAGCTGCTTAAGAAGAACGCGGAGATTCTGAAAACCTCCACGATTGCCACTGCCAGGGAGTCCGAGCGGGGTATTGTGGATATGGAGACTTTAAAGCAGACCAACGAGAGCCTGATCAGCACGCTGGACGAGGTGATGCAGATCCAGACAGAGGGCCAGCAGAAGCGCCGGGCGGCGGAAGCGGAGCTTGGCAAAATGGAAGATCAGCTGAAGCAGAAGCTTTTGGAGGTCAGCAGAGGGAAAAAGGCGGATTAAATATTGATTATATGATAATGATTCCAGCTGTGTAATCATCAGGCAGCCGGGGGCAGGAGGGAAACTTTTGCCTTTGCGCCGCAGTATACAGCCGGGAAGCGAACAGCTCTGTCCGGAGAACGGACTTTCCCATGGGAGACAAAATGGCGTCGGCATCGGCCATTTTTGTAATCATGGGAATGGAGCTGTTCTTTTTGATTGCGGACAGCAGCGGGGAGCTGTTTTTCCGGAAACCAAGGATACGGGCATAATCCGTATAGCCGTCGTCTCTGCACCGGTCTGCCGTATCCTGCGGAATCCGCAGCAGGATGTGGCAGAGCGCCCGGGATATGCGGGTGTAGGCGTACTGTTTTGTTTTCAGTAGGTTTGTCCATTCAGTAAAGCTATGGTAATCCAAAGCATGGCGGAGGATACGGCGGGACAGCTCCTCCGACACGTCCAGATACCGGGTAAAGCCCTGATCCCGGCAGGCCAGCAGCTGGTAGGACAGCATAGGGGAGAAATCATCGGTTAGCAGAGGGCAGGTATCCTGCCAGCTTTCCATAAGAAGCCGGGCACAGAGGGAGGGCATCATGTGAGCAGGGATCTGAGGACGGGCTGCTATGGAATGGCTGCCGGCCGGCTTGTCCGCACTGTGAAATGCAGGGGTGTCGGTATTGGCTTTGATGGAGGCTGCGGAAGTAAGATAAGCCCTGATGGCGGAGGCGGAACATAACGGCTCATCCGGATTCTGGCTGTGATAATCCGCCCCTGCCCGGGGAACGGCAACAGGACGGATGGAGGACCGGCGGCGCTGCAGCGCTTTTAAATATTCCAAGGCCAATATATTGTTGGGAGAAGAAAGGACAGAGGATACTTGTTTTGTCTGAAAACGCTTCGGGCAGTAAGAATTGTAAAAAGGAAAAAGGCAGCTTTTCAGCGCCGTTTCCCTGGCCTTTGGAAAGGAAAGCCCTTCTTTCAGACAATCGTTTAATACGGCGGAAAATTCCGGCGGTTCCTTGGCGAGAATCCGGGCGGCTTCGGACAGGGGTTCGAGACTTTCGGTTTCCGTTCCGAAAGAAAGATAGTCTGTCACCCCTAACTGATCCAGCAGACTGACTCCCGCACCGGCAAAAGCCTCTGCGCTAGCACAGGAGAAAATGGCGGGAAGCTCGATGACCAGATCGGCTCCCGCCTCCAGCGCCATCCGCGTACGCATATATTTATCCACGAAAGCAGGCGAGCCCCGCTGGACAAAGCTGCCGCTTAACACCACGATGATATAATCGGCGCCGGATAACTGCCGGCTTTTTTCCATATGATACAAATGTCCGTAGTGAAACGGATTATATTCTGCAATGATGCCGCAAACGGTCATAATGCTTTTGTTCTCCCTCACAAGTATTGAACATCTGGCTTAATATATATTATACCCGATATTCCTGCCGCCTGAACTCATGCAGAGCCATACCGGCAGCCACCATGGCAGAGGTAAAATCTGCTGCGGGTCCGGCATACATGATTCCGTCGATTCCCATAAAAAGAGGCAGAATCAGAACAAGGGGCAGTAGAAACAGAATCTGCTGGGTCAGCGACAGGAAAATGCCGCCCTTCGGTTTGCCGATGGCCGTGAAGAAGATCGACGTAAAAAACAGGAAAATGCGGAAATAGTTTACCGCAAATTGATAATAGGCCTCGGAGCCATTTCCAAAAATAGAGATAATCTGCCGGGGGGCAAGCTGGAACAACAGAAAGGCGAAAGCGGAAACGGCAAAGCCGAGGCCGCTGGCTTTCAGATACCCTTCTTTTACCCGATCGTATCGTTTTGCCCCATAATTGAAACTGACAATGGGCTGCAGCCCCTGGGAGATTCCGATGACAAAGGACATAAACACCTGATTGATTTTTGTGATAATACCCACGCAGGCCAAAGGAATGGATTCCCCGTAGACGGACCGGAGACCATAATATTTCAGCGACTGATTCATAACGATTTGAAGAATCATCATCGCCAGCTGATTGATGCAGGGCGCCATTCCGAGTGCCGTAATCCGCCGGGCATATTTGCTCCGAAGTATCAGGTGCTGTTTGGTCAGGGCGACGGATTTACAGTGAGCCAGAAGCCATACGGCCATCGTGCCGGAAACAATCTGGCCGATCACAGTGGCCAGAGCGGCTCCGGCCATTCCCCACTGCAGGATAAATACAAACAGCGCGTCTAAAATGGTATTGATTATGGCGCCGATTAAGTTACAGATCATGGCGAATCTGGGCCGTCCGTCGGCCCGGATCAGATGACCGCCGCCTGCCGTAAGGATCAGAAAGGGAAATCCGAAGGATACGATACGGGTGTAGGTTTTCGCATAGCCCAGCACATTGTCCGGCGAACCGAAAAACCGAAGCATAGGCTCTAAAAACAGCTGGGTGATCAGGCAGAGTAAAAGACCGCAGCCAAACAGCAGCGTAGCGGCATTGCCCAGATAAAAGACCGCCTGCTGTTTCTCCTCCGGGTCCTGTTCCCCCTGCCCGGTGGAAATGTTAAAGGCGGAGGCGCCGCCGATTCCGAACAGCAGCGCAATGGCGATACAGGAAATGGAGAGGGGGAAAGAAATATTCGTAGCCGCGTTTCCCAGCTCTCCCACGCTGCGCCCGATAAAAAACTGATCGACGATATTATAAAGAGAGCTGACCAGCATAGCGATGATGCTGGGAACCGAAAATTTCCACAAAAGGCTTCCGATGCTGTCCTGTGCCAGCGGGTTTCTCTGCCTGTTTTCCGAAGGCGTTTTATTTGCTTCCATGGTCGTGTCTTTTAATTCTGATTTCATTGCTGCCATTCCCCCTGTAAACTCTGGTAATATCTGCATTTTATCATGGTTTGATTTTTATTGCAAAGAAAAATCAAAAATCCGTAAAAAATCATCTTGTATGCCTTTTGGAAATGGAGTATAATATTGACAAACACCAAGGAGAGGAAAGGAGTCAAAGAATCATGGGATTTATTGACACAGTCAAGGCGAGAGCCAAGGCAAATAAAAAATCGATTGTTCTTCCTGAGGGAATGGACGTAAGAATCTACGAGGCGGCTTCCAAGTGTATCGCGGAGGATATCGCCGACATCACCATTATCGCAAGCCCTGCGGAAGTAGAAGCGAATAATAAGGGCTTTGATATTTCCAAGGCAACCATCATCGATCCGGCTGCCTCCGATAAGACGCAAGGCTATGCCGAGAAGCTGGCCGAGCTGAGAAAGTCCAAAGGCATGACGGTTGAGCAGGCGAAAGAGCTGCTGCTGACCGACTATATGTATTTTGCCTGCATGATGGTAAAAATGGGCGACGCTGACGGCGTTGTATCCGGCGCATGCCACTCCACGGCGAACACCTTAAGACCTTCATTACAGATCTTAAAGACGAAGCCCGGCAGCAAGCTGGTATCCGCCTTCTTCTTAATGGTTGTTCCCAACTGCGAATATGGCGCGAATGGTACATTTATCTTCGCTGATTCCGGTCTGGAGCAGAATCCTGATCCCGAGAAGCTGGCCGCTATCGCAGCGTCCTCCGCGGAGTCCTTCCAGCTGCTGGTACAGGAAGAACCCATCGTTGCCATGCTGTCCCATTCTACAAAGGGAAGCGCGAAGCATGCGGATGTAGACAAGGTTCTCGAAGCTACGGCGATCGCGAAAGAGCAGTACCCTCAGTATAAGATCGACGGCGAGCTGCAGCTTGATGCTGCCATTGTTCCCAGCGTAGGCGAATCCAAAGCGCCGGGCAGCCCTGTGGCCGGTAAGGCGAACGTTTTAGTATTCCCTGACCTGGATGCCGGAAATATCGGCTATAAGCTGACCCAGAGACTGGCCAAGGCAGAAGCTTACGGCCCTGTTACCCAGGGTATCGCAAAGCCCATCAACGATCTGTCCAGAGGCTGTGTGGCTGACGATATCGTAGGCGTTGTGGCTATTACGGCTGTTCAATGTACTGCTGAATAATGATGATACGGTAATATTTCCCGGTTTGCTGTCTTTGCTGCCATCGCCCTTTTATGTAAGGACAGGCAAAGGAAAGCGGCAGACCGGGTTTTTCTTATATTTAGAAAGGATTGATACTCATTATGGAAAGTAAAGTGATGAAATTTTACTCAAAAGCCGGGAACAACATTATTCTGCGTGTGATTCCGGGGCATTTTGCGACGGTGCATTCCCACACCAATTATTATGTGGATATGACCGGTTTGAAGACCAGACGCTCGGAGGCGCTGGCAGTGGCCAAGGCCTTTGTACAGCGGCTTCCCGGCGATACGGTGGTGGATACGATCTGCTGTCTGGACGGCTGCGAGGTGATCGGCGCCTATGTGGCGGAAGAACTGGAGCGGGGGAATTTCCCGAATATGAACCAGCACCAGACCGTATACGTGGTGACGCCGGAATTTGACATCAGCAACCAGATGATTTTCCGGGACAATGTGGTGGGTTCCATCCGTGGAAAAAATGTGCTTCTTTTACTGGCCACCACCACGACCGGCGAGACGCTGCGCCGTTCCCTGCGTTGCATCGGCTATTATGAGGGACATGTGCAGTCGATCTGTTCCGTGTTCAGCGCCATCGATTCTATCGACGGCATGAAGGTGGAATCCATGTTCGATACCAATGATCTGCCGAATTATCAGGCTTACGAGACCTACGACTGCCCCATGTGCAGGGAGCAGAAAAAGCTGGACGCCATGGTGAATGGATATGGGTATTCCAAGCTGTAAAATGATGATCGCCTCAGGATGGGCAAAAGTAAAAGCAAAAGCGGCGTCCATGAGGGGGCAAAGCGGCATGGCCTGGTTTTTACAGTTCCTTGTAGCGGCCCAGTTCCTGCTCATTCTCTATGTTAATTATGCGAAGGCTTATCATCTGTTTGATATCGATTCGGCTTTGGCATTTCAACATGGAATGGAAATGTGGGAGCATGGGCTGTTTTTAAAAGATATCGATTATTTTTCCTCTCTGGAAATCGATACTGTCGCGTTTTTCGGATCGCTCCTCTATATGCTTACCGGCCATTTGAAACTTGCCCTGGCGGTCAGTCATCTTGTGGGGATAATTATCCTTACGGCATTGATACTGGATATATGCAGAAATCTCGAAGTCGCCCGGGAGCAGTCGCTGATGGCGCTGGCAATGTTTTTTACGCCCTATACGTCGGGACAGCTGGACTGGAGTAATATGCTGTTTATCTGCGGTGGCCAGTACGGATTCCGGGCGATGGTTCTTCTGTTCTTTTTCGACCTGCTTCTGATGTGCGAAAGAAAACCGGTCAGAAAGAAAAAGATGCTGGTTTTGCTGGCGCCGTTTGTGCTGCTTACCTTCTGGACTTCTCTGTCTACAGGAAACTTTGTGCTGTGCATGATTTTGTTTCCTTTGATCTGCTGGACGGCAGTGGAGGTTTATCTGGGTCAGAAGCCAAAGCTGCGATCGATGAGGACGCTGGTTGTCCTGTCCGGCGTTCTGTCCGGTCTGGCGGGCTGGATTTTGCAGACGCGAGAGATCGGGACAACCCGCAGAGCGAATCTGATGCTGCTTTCACAGACACAGCTTCATGAAAATTTTCATACTGCCGTAGCAGGTTTTTTCAGATTATTCGGCGGCGTCAGCGAGCGTTCCGATGTATCGGTTTTTTCTGTCGAAGGTATTTCCCTGCTGCTGCACTTTATGATTCCCTGCTGCTGTTTGTCAGCTGTCTGGTATGAATGGCGCGTGAAAAAAAGTCGATCTGCTTTTCTCAGGGGGATTCTGCTCTATTCTTTTGTATGCGTCAGTGTTATGCTGCTGGCGGACACCCGTTTTTTATCCCATATTTTTGAGCATCGGTATCACCTGCTCTGGTGCGTGCTGCTGGTGATCGCCGCCGGCATATTGATTATGGGTCGGTGGAAGCGGAAAGGCGGATGGCATGAGAATATTTTGGTCTATGGTTTTCTCTTTTTAATTCTCAGCTGTAATCTGTGGGAGGGGAGCAAGCTGATGCTTTTAGAGGAGGACAGGCCCGCCAGTGTGACGAGCGTTGTGGAAAAGGCGGAAGCTCTGGGGACTGGCACGATTTATGTTTATTATGACAATTATGTGGCGTCGATCGCCAGGATGCTTGAACCGGAATTATACTGTATGAGTATTTTTTTCGGTGAAAATGGCATGGAAGCCGATACGGGAGATATCTATCTTTATTCTGCTGACCGAACGGCGGCAGGCGACGCGAATATGCTGGTGTGCAGCGATGAAACCTTTGAAACCATGCCCGATTACATCAAGTCTCATTACCGGCAGGTGGACGACGGATACTACTGGTCAGAGACAAATCCTTGGGATGGCGTGTCAGGTCTGCCCTGTGAGAGTGTGGATGAGTCTGTGGATTTCCCTTACAGCGGCGGTTATTTCGGCGGCGGGGAGTTTGCGGAGAATGGCGTGCTGGTGGGAAACCAGACGGAGTCCGATGATTACCTGCTGCGGGGTCCGAATACGAAACCAATTCCCGGAACCTATGATATAACCCTTTCTTATGGGATTTTCCAGGATGGAAGCCAGCCTTCCCGGCTGGAGGTGATCGTGGATAACGACGTAATGGCAGCCGGGACAGATCTGCTTTTTGGACAGGAAACGGTTACGTTGAAACAAGTGGAGGTGCCTGAAGGGGAGCGGATTGAATTTCGGATTTGGAAGCCGAAAGATGCGATTATCACGGTAAGACAGTTTACTTTTCGACGGGTTCGGTAAACCGAAGGTGATAAAGAAAGGCATGGAAAACTTTGCATAATCGGGAAAATTTATATGTCCGGAGAGGCAAAAGCGGCAAACTGCAGAGGAAGAAGTTGAAGAAGCGTATTAATTGTA
>CAJTTU010000056.1:0-18649 GCA_910579325.1 uncultured Lachnospiraceae bacterium
TGGCCGGGATTCATGAGAAAATCGCGCCGCTTTTGAATCTGTGTATCACGATACCTTTGAATTTTGTGATGAATAAGTTCTGGGCGTTTAGGGCGGAGAAGAAGGTGGGGATGTAGGTGGGAAAGTGGGACTGGCTTTGTTCCAGGTTTTTTCTCTTGACCGCTTTTTTGTGCTTGTTTGTGAATCAGGCGGCAGAAGCGCCAGGTTTGTTTTCTCTGCTTTTTTCGGCGGGAGTTCAGGCAGGGGCTTTATGGACTATTGGAACATGGATCAGGATGGGCGGGGAGAAAGAAAAAGGCTGGCGGCGGGAAGGCATATTTGTGGCCGCCGGTTTTGCGGGCATGCTCTGTGTCCAGTTCCTGCTGCTTACCCAGGCCAGCGGTTCTCCTGAAGATCAGGAGCTGTGGATGAAAGGCTGGGGCGGTCTGCCGGGTTTGGGCGAATGGATCTGGGAACATTGGAGGACGGCGGAGATTGCCGCTGCAGGGTGTGTCGATTTCTCTGTTCTGATGGCGGTATGGTTTGTCAGAAAACAGGTTTGCGGACAGGCGTATCGGAAAGGGCATGTCGGGGCGGAAATTTTTCGGACGTTTTTTCTTTTGTTTCTGCTGATTGGTATCTCTCCGTGGATTCTGGTTCCGCAGCCGTTGCTTTTTGTGATGCCGGTTATAACGGGTCTGATGCTGTACGTAGGGAAAACATTGGAGAAAACAGATGTAAAACGGGTGGAAGTTCAGGATGGCAGTGAGAATAGAGGTCAGGGAAAAACGCAGGACATAAGCCATGGATGGGATGCGTTAAACGCTAATAAAAAGATAAGAGTCTGCCTGGCAGGCAGCGCAGCGGTACTTTTGTTTTTGCTATGCCTTTTGGCAGCCGGTTTGAACGGAGCCGGAATTAAGGCTGTTTTTGAAGGAAAATCACTGCCGGGGCTGCTGCTGTATTGGTTTGAGTCATTGAAAAGCGGCCTTTCCGACGGTACATTCGACTGGCTGTCCGCCCCGAAGCTAACGCCTTTTACAATGAACGGCTGGGCGCTGCGGCTGCAGAACACCATTTATCCGGGGGCCGACCGCTATGGCTGGTATGCCGGGCTGGCACAGGGAGCCTGGGTGCTGCTGCTGTGTATGGAAGCGGCTGTACCGGTGAAAAGAGCGGGGAAGGAAACGGTATTTTTCCTGGCGGCCATGCTGCTTTTGCCGCTGTGGCAGCCGGCGGGGAGCTGTATGGCGGCTGCGGTCTTTCTGCCCTGGCTGGCAGTTCGGACATGCCGGGTAGGGGAGTTGCGGAACACAATTAACAGCAACGGACCGTACAAGCCCCGGAAGGATTTACAGACACTTTAGTGGCTGGAAATTCTTCCAGGTTCAGGGGGCTTGGTAGGGGAGTTGCGGAACTGAATTAGAAAAAGGATGTTTTAAATGAACACAGCGTTAGTAACCGGCGCTACCGGCTTTATCGGTCAGTGGCTGACCCGGGAATTACTGGAGAATGGGATTAAAGTTTATGCGGTAGTCCGCCCGGATTCCGGGAATATGGGGAAGCTGCCGGAGCATAAAGGGCTGACGGTGATTCCCTGTGATCTGCAGGATTTTGGAAACCTGCCGGACATGCTGCCTAAGGAAGCGCTTGGCAGCATCGATGTCTGTTACCATCTAGCCTGGGAGGGGGTGTCCGGCCCGAAATCCACGGATTACCGCATTCAGTTGAAAAATGTGGAAGCATTGATGGAATTGACCGCTCACCTGACCCGTCTGGGGGTAAAAAAATTCATTGCCCCCGGCAGTATGCACGAGATCGAGAGTCAGATCGAGATGGAAAAGCATGAGCCCTGTGTCAATATGGGCATGATGTACAAGGGAGCGAAGCACGCTGCCCACTATATGTCGAAGGCGGACGTATGCTGCCAGGGCATCGATTTCCTCTGGCCGGTGGTGACTAACGCTTACGGCGTAGGGGAGCGGTCCCAGCGGCTGATTAACAGCGCGGTCCGCAGTTTGCTGAAAGGCGAGTCCCCGGCTTTTACCAAGGGAGATCAGTACTATGATTTCGTTTATATCTCCGATGTGGCCAGGGCGTTCCGGCTGATCGGGGAGCACGGGGTAAGCTGCAGACCTTACGTGATCGGCAGCGGCCATGCCCGGCCTTTAAAGGAATTTCTGACAAAGGCAGGGGAACTGGTGGCGCCGGAGATTCCGCTGCGGTTCGGGGAGCATATTTTCCAGGGGGTTTATGTGCCGAAAGAGTATTATGACGAGAATGAGGCGCTGCTTAAGCAGGACACGGGATTCTGTCCAGCGGTTTCTTTTGAGGAGGGAATTCGCAGGCTGGCGGAGTGGATGAAGGTAGAATAGAAGGGATTTTCAGAAACAGGATGCTGTTAAAATGAGTCGATATAGCAAAATACGGGATGAAATATTGTCCGGAAAATCGGATAAAAATATATCAGAGGAAGATATGCGGTTCTTTTTGTCCAAAATCGGGGCGGTACATAGAAGGACAAAAGGTTCCCATATCCAATATAGTATAGACAATATCCCGGAATTGATTCATATTCAGCCTCAAAATGGAAAAATGAAACCTTACCAAGTGAAAGGGATTAGAAATATTGTCAATAAATACAGATTAGGTGAAGGAGGAGTCGAGGATGGCATACAATAAGATGTTTTATTGGAGTGAAGATGATCATGCTTATATCACAAATGTCCCGTCGCTTCCCGGCTGTATGGCAGACGGTGAAACCATTGAGGAATCTCTTGAAAACGCAGATGTTATCATAGAAGAATGGATCAGCCTCGCAAAAGAACTTGGCAGGGAAATTCCGCCGGAGGATTTTGCCGTGATCGACTCCACAGCTCCTACGTCGATTGATGTGGCAGCTTATATTCTTGCGCAGTTAAATTCAGAATCAGAAAAACGCCATATGGACAATGTAATTGCCACATATGGCAATGAAAATGGCGATACGCTGCGGGAATACACCCACAGAGAAAGACCGTGGAGAGAGACGAGAGTGACATTAAAGGACGGAGAGAGTGACAATAAGGATATACCGGAGCGGCTTATGATGGAGTATTATCATAACTGATTGGAAAAACAGCTGAGAATGAGCCAGAGGAGAAATGCATATGTTCACATTTGAAAAAACAGAAATCGAAGGCGTTATCGTGGCAACGCCCCATATGTTCGGGGATGAACGGGGGCTTTTGAAAAAGACTTATGAGAAGAATATTTTTGCGGAGAATGGGATTGTGTTTACGGCCATCGAGGAGCTGGAAACCACATCGAAAAAGGGGGTGCTGCGGGGAATCCATATGCAGACGAAGCATTCCCAGGGAAAGCTGATGCGGGTTGTCCGGGGGGCGATTTATGATGTGGCCGTGGATATGCGGTCCGGTTCCGCTACTTTTGGCTCCTGGTTTGGCATTACTCTTTCGGAGGAAAATAAGAAGATGGTGTACATTCCGGAGGGCTTTGCCCACGGCTGCCTGGCTTTGGAGGAGGATACAACTTTTTATTATCTCTGTTCCCAGGATTACCAGCCGGGCTTTGATACCGGTATTCGTTGGGATGATGAGATCTTGCATATTTCCTGGCCGCTTGATAAAATAGAGAAAGTGATTGTATCGGAAAAGGATAAGAATCTGGGTTCGTTTTTGGAGCTGAAAGAAAAACTGGAGGGCATGGAGAAAAATGTTTGATTGTGAAGTATCCGACAATAAGGAACGGCAGAATGTTTTGCCGGATTGCATCGTGGTAGGCAGCGGTTTCTGCGGAAGCGTGATCGCAAGGCGGCTGGCGGAGGAATGTGACAAAAAAGTGCTGGTTTTGGAGCGCAGGCCACAGGTGTCCGGAAATATGTATGATGAGTATGACGAGAACGGCCTGCTGATTCAGAAGTACGGCCCTCATGTGTTCCATACCAGCAAGGAAGCGGTGAACCAGTTTGTGAATCGTTTTTCCAAAATGGACGACTATACCTTCCGCTGCTCGGCGGAGATTGACGGGATTATGGTGCCTTCCCCCTTTAATTTTAAGACGGTAGATTTGCTATATCCCGCGGAAAAAGCAGAGGCCATCAAGGCGGCCTGTAAGGAGGCTTATCCGGGCCGGGACGCCGTGCCGATTCTGGAGATGCTGCGGTGTGAGAACCCGCTGGTTAAGGAATATGCCCAGATGCTCTTTGAGAAGGACTATATGCCCTATACCTGCAAGCAGTGGGATCTGCGCCCCGATCAGATGGATGTCAGCGTGCTGAACCGGGTACAGGTGATGTTAAGCTACCGGGATACTTATTTTAATGACACTTATGAGAGTATGCCGGTGGAAGGGTACACCCGGATGTTCCTGAATATGCTGGATCATTCCAATATCACGGTCCGTTTGAACACGGATGCTCTGGACGAGCTGGAGGTACTGCCGGAACAGGGACAGGTGCTCTATCAGGGACAGCCGGTAGATTGTCCGGTAGTATATACCGGTGCATTGGACGAGCTGTTTGGATACCGGTTCGGGCATCTGCCTTACCGGGCATTGTGGTTTGAGTATAAACGATTAGAGCAGGAGCGTTATATAAAGGAGACGCCCATCGCCGTTTATCCCATGCGTCCCGGTTATACCAGAATTACGGAGTATAAGACTTTTTTGCGGCAGGAGGAAAAAGCCGACGGATTTACCGTGATTGCTTTGGAATACCCGCTGGAATATGACAAGGACAGCGATAAAGCGAACGAACCTAGTTATCCGGTGGTGAATCAGCAGAATATGGACCTGTATGCAAAGTACACTGGACTGGCGTCAAAGGTGCCGAACCTGTTTCCCTGCGGACGGCTGGGAGATTATAAATATTATAATATGGACGATGTGATCGACCGGGCGTTCCAGGTTTATGAGACGGTGAAAGGGTATATGGAAGAAAGATAAGAAAGTGGTAATGAGATAAAAGAACGACACTGAATTAGGAGAGCATAGATTATGATCGTTAGAGCGAAAACAAAACTATTATTTGAGGGACGTCCGCTGACCGAGCGGCAGCAGGCCAATTCTCAGTTAAATCTGGCGGAGATCGACAGAGGGGAAACAGTGCTGAAATCCTATCCCCGCCGCCTGGTGCTGGAGCTGACCAACGCCTGTAATTTAAACTGTGTGATGTGCGGGCGTAACGCGGCGGATTTTAAAGCGACCCGGTTTGACATGGATGTCTTCCGCAGCCTGGAACCGCTGATGGATACCATCGAGGAAGTAACGCTGATGGGCTGGGGCGAGCCCACGGTCCACCCGGATTTTCCGGGAATGCTGCGGATTATCAACGAGCACAGCGCCAGGGCCTATTTCTGTACCAACGGCATGCGTCTGGACCGCCTGAAAGACGCCCTGTTCGATTACAATGTGGAAGTGTTCGGCGTCAGTTTGGACGGAGCAAATCCCGAGACCAATGCCAGAATCCGTCGGGGCTCCGACCTGCTGAAAATCAAGGAAAGCCTGAAGGCTATCGTGGCGGAGAAAAAGGCCCGGGGGCTGAAATACCCTTGGATTAATTTCGTATTCTGCGCCATGCGCTCCAACCTTCACGAGCTGCCCGACCTGGTACGGCTGGCGGCGGAGATCGGTATCGAGGAAGTGAAGGTGGTTTACCTGACCGTTTTTGGAGACGATCTGATGAACGAAACCCTTTGGGGACATGAGGAAGAGGTGCGCCAGGTATTCTCCGAGGCCGTGGAAGTGGCGGAAAACCTGGGCATTCTGATGAAGTTGCCCCACTATGTGGGCGAGGACGTGGCCGGAGACCAGTTCCACAAGGACTGCTTTGTGTCCTGGAGAGATTTCTTCCTGGGCTCCGACGGCTATGTGCGCCCTTGTATGTCCACACCGGTGAAGTTTTTCAAATATGACAAAGACCGGGATTTCATGGACATGTGGAACGACCCGGCTTACCAGAACTACCGGGCAATCGTTAATGACCGGAACCGGATGGAGGACGCCTGCCGCAGGTGTTACCAGTCTTCCCACTGTAACTGGAACCGGAAAGAGTCCTTTATCCAGGTAGGAGAGGCGTTTTCGCCGGAGTGGGAGAAGGCGTGAACGGTGTGATTTCCGGATATTCAGTGCGGGAGGAATTGTGATGCTTCATTTTAAAAGAATAGCGTTAAAAAACTGGAGAAATTTTGGAAACGCCCATATTGATTTGTCTGACAGAATGTTTTTTGTAGGGGCTAATGCATCAGGGAAGTCCAATTTGTTGGATGTTTTCCGCTTTTTAAAAGATGTAGCGGTAAACGGCCTGCAAAAAGCGGTGTCTGCAAGAGGCGGTATTAAAAAGTTGAGGAACTTAAATGCCAGAAAACCCAGTTACATCGAAATTTATGTCTGTCTGGAAGAACAGAAAGAAGATGGGATAGATATATGGGAATATACATTGCAATTTAACGCGGCTGCGGGGGCAAAAGAACGCAGGGATATCAACATCAGTTTGGAAGATATCAAAAAAAATAAAGAAACGCTGCTTATACGCAGGTATAATGATGAAAATGAAGATTATTTATCTAAACAATTTACTCATTTAGAACAGCCGGCTATTAATATTAGATTTAGGATTTTATATGATGCTTTTAAGAATATTTCTTATGTGAATATTATTCCCCAGTTGGTAAGAGAATCCGAAGCTTTCATTCCGTCAAATGCATTTGAAGATTTTTATGGGCGGAATTTGTTGGAAAGCATTTCGGAAACTCCAATGAAAGTAAGAAATGCGCGTCTTAAAAATATAACAAGAGTTTTGAAGATGGCTGTTCCCCAATTTTCAGATTTGGAGTATATACAGGATGAGAAAGGACATCCCCATCTTCAGATTCGCTATGAACATTTTCGCCCCAAAGGAGCATTGCAATGGGAAGACCAGTTTTCTGACGGAACTTTGAGGCTTTTAGGGATTATATGGGCGATTTTAGACGGAGAAGGGCTGTTGCTGCTGGAGGAACCGGAATTATACCTGCATACGGAAATCATTAAACAGCTGCCGATGTTCATAGCAAATGCCCAGCAGTTAAAGAATGGGAAAAAACGACAGGTATTTATTTCTTCTCACAGCTATGATATCTTGAACACAGATACAATATCTGTTGAAGAAATCGCAGTGTTGGAGCAGGGAAAAGAGGATACGCTTATTATGTCTGCTAGTGCCGTTGCATCCATAACAGATAAGATTGAGGCTGGATTTACACCGGCAGATGCAGTGATACCCCATGTCGCACCCAGAGGGATCTGTGACGGGCAGCTGTCAATATTCGATTTTGCGTAAATTTACAAATAATAGATTTTGGCAAATATTAAAGGGGTGGTTGCTATACTTGTATATATTGGCGGAGAAGATGATGTCACGAAAACAATCGCAAAAAAGCTGGTTGAATATACGCTTTTCCGATATGAACATGAATCTGTCGTGTTTGAGGATCTTGCGGGCAGAAGCCGCGGCACAGGAGTGTTGAGTAAATTGCCTAATATGGTCGAATTGGGAAAAAAATCGCTGGTAGTATTTGTTTTTGACTCTGACGGCGACTGTGTGGTCGAAACATTAAAAAAATATTGCCCTGACGGATGGAAAAGTGAATTTTGTGCGATTAATATAGCAATAGATGAAGGAGAAAGCTGGTTGCTGGCTGACAGAGCCGGTTTTTCAAAATATTTTGGAATAAAGCTTTCCGATATTCCTCGTTGTGAAACGGGCAGGGACGAGATTCATTTGCCTTATAAAACAAGCTTGTATATTATGAAAGAGCTTGTTCCAAAATCGAGTAAGAAGCGTGTGAAAGAAAATCTGCAATGTACGAAGACATTAAAAAAGCCGCCTACATATAATAATTTGTGGATTGATTATATAATGAACTTCTGGAATATAGAAGAAGCGTTAAAAAAATCGAAAAGTTTGGCGAAAGCGGTAGTCCGTATTGATAAGATATTTCAAAAGAAAAGGGGCTGCAGGTCAATGATAAGTGACAGATAGCCCTTTACGATTATGAAGTATTCATTACAATGCGTCTGTGACGCATTGTGTTATTCTTAAACTGTAACACTTCACATTACAATACAATTGCAATGAATATTTTTAACTCATAAACACTTGCTGTTTTAAACTGATATTAAGCATCTACCCGTTTATATCCGTCCAGCTTTATATCTAAATCAGAAACATCTTTTATCTCTGCCAATTTGATTCCGGGAGGTTTTCTGTCTTTTATCCCTATCTATCATTGCTGATCATGGGCAGCTGCGGATGTCAGCTCTACCTGCTGATCGACCTGTTCGTGGCGGAACGCGGTCTTGGGAACTCAGCCCTTTCAGGAACGCTGACTTCTGTCCAGACACTGGCTACGGTTCTCACATGTATGATATTTTCAAAAGTGTATGTCGTCACAAAAAAAATATACGCTGGTACTTTTATATGTCACATCGGGTTTGTCACTGACTTTTCTTGTATGGAGCCAGAGCCTGCCGATGCTGCTTTTTTCCTCTGCGCTGTGCGGTTTCAGTATAGGAGGCGCGCTGGTATATTACCCGCTGTATATAGGAAATACTGTTTCCGCCGAAAAAGCTGACTTTTATATTTCATTGCTGACAGCTTTCCAGTATATCTATATGTTTATTGCTCCTTATCTGCCTTATCTGGTCGGCAGCTTTACAGGTACAATATCTTATGGTAAATCCTTTTTATACACGGGATTCTTCCTGATT
This sequence comes from uncultured Lachnospiraceae bacterium, assembly GCA_910579325.1. Taxonomy (GTDB): domain Bacteria; phylum Bacillota; class Clostridia; order Lachnospirales; family Lachnospiraceae; genus Paralachnospira_A. The sequence continues at coordinate 8,728 of CAJTTU010000056.1, forward strand.
GGAATGGCATTTGTGACATTGCCGCTATCTGTGGGACGATATGGGAGCGAAAGATGACATTTTAATGAGCTTTATCATGAATGAAAGAGGATGTACCGCAGCGAAGTTCTCTGCTTCATTACGGTACACCCTCTTTTTATCTCATTATGGAATATATAAGAGAATATGTCAGTATCCAAAGGCATAATTTGCGACGATGAATTTTGACGGATTTGCAAGACATATTCCAGCTGTTTATCCCCAGCAATCAGGGAATTACCCCCGTTTGTTCATCAGTACGGGGATGAGGATTTTGATATCACAGAAACATGGCCATATATAGCGGCAGAGTAATTTTTGTATCATTGACTCCCAGATTACCCGACGTCAGTTTGTAGGCATAGGGAGGGGCAAATTCCTCAATGAAATGATTCAGGGAAACGGTGGCGCCACGTTTGGATTTTACCTCAACAGGGATGACAGCCCCATCCCGGACGAGAAGAAACTCGATCTCCTGGGTGTTTTTGTCATTCTTATAATAGTTCAGTCCATAGCCTTTCTTCGTCAGCATGTCAAAGACCAGATTCTCATAGATGCCGCCCTTTGCCGGTCCCGTCAGGGTATCTTTCAGCAGGGCGGTCTGGGTGTCATATCCGTAAAGGGAGGTCAGCAGGCCGATGTCCGTCACATAAGCCTTGAACTGGTCCGGCCTTTCGTAGGCCACGAGGGGAAACTGAGGCGTGGATACGTTGAGGCACAGCCTGATCATACCGGCGTCCACCAGCCAGTTCAGGCAATTCTCATACCGGCGGGCGTTTCCTTCTTTGCTTACTACCTTGTACTGGAATTTCGTATATTCTTTTGCCAGCTGCCGGGGAATGGACAGGTAGCAATCGCTGATTTTCTGCCGGCTGGCCGTGGAAGCATAATGCTTAATGTCCTCCCCATAGCTTTCCATGATTTTTTTCTGCGTGGTGTGGGCTTCCTGGTAGTTATTTGTTTTCAGGAACGTATTGACCACCTCGGGCATCCCTCCCACCACCAGGTATTCTCGTAACAGCGCCATGAATCGCTCATGGATTCCGGCCTCCACCTTTTCCCTCTTTTCGAAAAAATTTCGCAATGCTTCAACGGCGCAGGGCTGCCAGCCCACAGCCCAGAGGAATTCCTCAAAATCCAGAGAGTGCATTTCCATGGTACGCTCATAGCCCACGGGAATCGAAGCCATTTCCTTGTAGTGGAGTCCCAGCATGGAACCGGATGCAATCACATCGTATCGGTCGTCGATGGCCAGAAATTTCAGCGCCGTCCTGGCGTTGGGGCAGTCCTGGATCTCATCAAGAAAAATCAACGTCTCCTTTTCCGAAAACCGAACGTTTTTGACATACAGGGATATTTTCTTATAAATCTCCTCCGCCTCCAGAGAACCCTGGAATATTTGCTTGTGCTCCGGATTCCGATAAAAGTTCAGATACACATAGCTTTTGTACTGTTTCTTTCCGAACTCCTCGATGATGAAAGTCTTTCCGATCTGTCTGGCTCCCCGCACCAGAAGGCATTCCCGGCTTTTTTTGCTTTTCCAGTCCAGAAGCCTGTCATAGATTTTTCGTTTCAGCATACTGTCACCTGCCAATGTATTTTCGTTTATTATACGACCGGTATTTCAGGATGTCAACAGAGGATGCATCTTTTTGGAGGATTTCAGGAGATAAAAATGCATTTTTTAAGAGGATTTTAGATAGAAAAATTGCACGTTTTTTGACAATTGGTGTAATGCATAGATCAAGCTGGCGATAACATTTCTGCAAATATTGCTTTACATCCAAAAACAAAAAACATACCGCAATTTCGTATACAGATCTGGATGATACCGGAGAAGCAGCTGATCCTCCCCCATCAAACTCCGGAAAAATCCCAGGAAAACGGCGATGGCCGCCGCAATCAGCAGGAGCTTTGAAAGTAATCCGGTCAGCTCTTTTTCCTCGGCAGCAGGATACAGGCCAAAGAAGATCAGCAGCGCCACGCCGGACATGACTACGCCGTAGTCTGTGGCATAGCGGACGGCCACGCCTCCGGTAAAAGAGCTTAAAGTAAAGACAGCCAGAGCACAGGCCAATGTGAAAAGAACAGCCCGGACGGGACCTTTTCCATAGGCCTTTTTTGCCTGTCTGACAGCGGCAGGACTGGCCAGAACGAACAGAACCGGATTCAGAAAAAAGAGGCCGATTTCCCTGTTTTGCCGGGCAAGCCTTCCCAGAAAGTAGAGCTGCCCTGTCGTGTCGCCGTACACGAAAGGAAAATTACAGTTAATCACAGGAGGCGTCAGCATGGTCAGCCAGATACAGATAGGAAGGGCCTGGGGCTTCCAGCTTTCGCCGGTCATGTCGATGGTGGAAAGCTGGTAGGTGACGCCAAATTCCGTGATAGAGCCGAAGCGTGTCAGATTGTAGTAGGCCAGCAGTCCCCCCACCAGCAGGTAGGGCAGGGCGATGGCGGCGGCAGCCCGGCGGACGGTTGTCCGGTCAGTTTTATATTTTTGGTACTGTGTCCATAAAACAGGCACAATAGCTGCGGAATACAGAATACTCAAAGGTCTGCAGCCCACGGCCAGTGCCAGCGAAAGGCAACCGCCCGCCAGCGGAGCCATAAACAGCTTTTCTTCACCGATCGCCTTGATGATCAGATAAAAGCCCAAAGACACAAATGCAGCGCTGGACAGGATCGCCAGCTCATAAAACATGGGCCGCCTCACACTCCACAGCAGGCCGCCGGAAAACCAGAGAATCAGATTTCCCAAAAACAGGTAGCCGTAAGGAAGACTGCCGTAATATTTCTTTACAAATGCTTCCAGGGCCATAGCCATAAAAATGGCGGCGAAAACGGCGAAAATCAGGCAGGCCCAGCCTGTCTGCAGGTACTGTCCGGTGGCCAGGGTATAGGGCACAAACAGCAGGAGAGAGGGAACCGGTCCGAAATAGCAGTAATATTTGTTATTATAATAGGATACGTCCATCCGGTACTGCCAGTCCGCATACAAATCTACTGCCAGCCGGGCATTGATATCATAAGGATTATCCAGTGTCTGTAACAGGGGGTCCGGTTCTGTCAGCAGGGAAAACTGTCCGGCCAGAAAGGCGTCGGTCAGATCCTGACTGTACAGGTCGCCAGAATCCAGACCGGTTGTCTTATATTCCAGAGAGGTATAAGCAGTAAAATAGAGAAAGGCGCAAAAGGCCAGCATACCGCACAGCGTAACCAGCCGGTGACTGATGCGCTGTTCCTTTGCAGGGCATAAAAACCAACGGTTTTTCGTGATCAGATAAGCCAGCAAAAGGACACCGAACACGGCGCAAAACCGCAGCGGTTCGAATTTCCAGGGGACAGGCTTATTGATCTCAAATCCGGTTACAGTGATCGGCGTGGTATCAAAATAAACCCGCAGGTCACGGGACGGGCCGTAAAACCAGCAGGTGAAATATTTGCTTTCTTCTACATTGGCGGACACAGGCCGCAGGTCTGACGCGGCGTAGTCCGTGTTTGACCGGTCTGTGTACCAGATGGCGGCATTGCACAGAGCGTCCTCTCCCCGGGCCGGGGCGCCGCCCTCCTGATTTTCCGTATTGTTCATCAGGAAATCGATATAGATGGTTCCCGCCTTCTGGTTAAAATTTTTCAGCTCAATATAGTAATCTCCCTGGTCGGGGATATGGTTCAGGTATCCGGTGGCTTCGTCGTATTTAAAGCCCTGAACATCCACCTGGTTTAAAGGGATATTGTGATGGGAGAAGCCGCCGCCAAGGAGCCGGAAGGAATGGAAATTAAAAAACAGCCCTTCGACGGCAAAGGCCAGCAGGGCAAGGAAGCCGACGGCAAAAAGGGTTTTCTTTTCAGCCTTTATGGGTATCATGGACATGATGGAGAATCTCCTTTAGCAGTTTGATTCGCTTTTTTGGACTGGACGGAAGAATCAGCCAGTCCATCCCGGCATTTCTGGCGGCAATCCCGTCCTTTTCATACCGGTCGCCCATCATCAGCGCCTGCTCCGGGGAAAGGCCGGTGACGGACAGGATGTGAGAAAGTCCTTTCGGGTCGGGCTTCAGACACATAATGTCCGCGTCAAGAGCGGAAAAAATATAGTCCGGTTCAATGTCCAGCGCGCGGGCTTTTTCTACGGCCGGATAATCGGAATAGATGATAACGGTGATATGCCGTTTTCGGAGTGTCCGAATCAGTCTGGCCAGCTGCCGGTCCTGACAGAGGGGGAGCAGCGCCAGAGGAACCTGATACATCCAGTGCTCCACGGTTTGTTTTACCCATTCCGGTGTTGCGCCACCGCCTAATTTCCCGGCGGTCTGGCAGTATTGACGCCAGTCAAGGGAAGGCGCTTGTTCTGCGCTGCTGCCATCGTCGACAGAGGCATTATGTTTCATGCTGTCGTTATGTTCGACTTCCGGCCATCGTTCCCGAATTTCCCGAAAGGTTTTGACAGCCAGCAGTTCTTTATACCGCAGCGGATGGCGCAGATAATAAGCCGCCAGCTTTCCGGCCATGCGAAGCCGGAGAGGCAGCTGATAATAAAGGGTTCCGTCCATGTCAAAGATGACGGCCCGGTAATCCTTAAAAGATTTTGTTATGTGAAACTGCCGGATTGCTTCACGGGATTGACTGCCCATAGTTCCCTCTTTTCCGATTTTTCCAAATGATGACTGATCGATGCGAAAGCTGTTGGATGCAGCGTTTGTTTTTGAATAGATCCTACACCCCGATCAGCAGCGTCTCCACAAAATAGTCCAGCGCCGGAATCCTGATATAAGTCAGAATCACCATAACCGCAACCATAAAAATAATATAGACAAACAGTTTCTTTTCCCGGTAAAGCTTCTCCGGTTTCTGCACTGCGGAGTCCGGTTTAAAGGCTATGTACAAATAGAAGCAGAACAAACCAAACAGCAGCGGCATGGCCAGCAGATACTCGATCCGGTACTTCAACATAAAAATGCCGATCAGGAAAGCCGCCGCCAACGCATAGAAGAATGCGGAGATCAGCAGGGAGTGCTCGGTGTAATGCCGGAAGGACTTCCGGTACAGCCCAGCTCGTTCTGGATCGTCGATCATCCGGTACTCTGCGAACCGCTTGGTGGCCATCAGGAAAGCGCCGCCCATCCAGTAGCCTACCATAATGCTTAGAGGCGGCTGATACTGATTTGTGATAATGAACCAGCCTAACAGCAGCCGGATCAGGTTATTGACCGATTCGCTTAAGACATCCAGATAGGCGATATCCTTTGTGCGGACCGGTTCTACATTGTACAGAACGCCCATAATCAGAAGCCACAGTTCCATGTATACAAAGTATCGGGATACCAGCAGGGACAGACCCAGTCCGGCGGCGATCAGCAGGGCGTATTCCAGCATCACCAGGGAAAACTTCATATTGCCTGCCACAACCGGGCGGTTTTTCTTTGTGGGGTGATATTTATCAAATTTGGCGTCCAGCCATTCATTAATCACATAGTTGGCGGACGCGATCAGGCAGGTGGCGAGAAATCCGATGATAAACCGGATTCCGATCTCCGGGGTAAAGGCCGTCTCCGTCAGCAGGTTTGCCAATATAACGCCAGGCACGATAAACAGGTTTTTGATCCAGTGGTCCGGCCTGGCGATTTTTATGTAGCTTTTCATAAATGTCAGAAGCCTCCTGATATTATTTAGGATATGTATAAGTCTGGTCGTCATATACCACATTAGTATAATTCAAAACAGAGAAAATTGCAATGGTAACAGTTTCATGCAACACCTCGCGGAATAGTGGTAACTGAACAGTAATATATAAGTGTCCGAATGGAAATAGGACGTTACAGCGGATGCTGCCACATAATGAAATGGGGAATGACTTTTGGCATATTCTGTGGTATGATGGAGGAGCCATCGAGGCGTTGCTTACGAAAGCGCAGAAGGAGTTTACTATGACATCTAAAAAAGTCGATGCTTTTTTATATGGCAGTATCGCGGCCGTGACCGTAGCGGCTTTGGGACTGTCTTCTTTTATGTCGATCGGAAACGGAGAACGTTTTAAAGCGCTGATGCTTCTCACGGTATTTCTGGCTTTTCTCTGGAGCGTGACGGCGGTCCGGCTGAAGTGGTCCGGGAAACATATTTTTTATGCGGTTCTCATAGCGGGGATGGCCATGCGGGTGGGATATACGATCTATACCGCTGTCGATATGCGTCAGCATGACGTATGGACGACGGCGGAGCCGGGACACTGGGATTATATTGCCATGCTGTATGAGAAGGGGAGGCTGCCGGACAGCTTTGCTGGACAGTATTACCATGGCCCTCTCAGTCATGCCATGATCGCTCTGTTTATAAAACTGGTCAGTCTGACAGGCATCGATCCGCTTGCTTCGGGCGCTTCCTGGCTCCAGGCGGTTCCCTGTGTGCTCTCCTGTTTTACTATTGTCATTGCCTGGAAAATCGCCCGGGAGCTGGGACTGGGGGAGCGGGCCTGTCTGACCGTGGAGCTGCTGGTCGCTTTCCACCCGGTCTTTTATATGCTGTCCGGTTCTGTCAATAATGACATGGTTATGATATTTTTCTTTTTCCTGGGGATTTTGTATACTGTCAGATATTTTAACCGGCCTGCGATGAAGCATATTCTTATGCTGGCGGCGGCCATCGGCTGCGCCATGATGAGCAAGCTGTCCGGCGGCATGATCGCCTTTTTTACTGGCCCGGTTTTTCTGATGGTTCTGGTGAATTGTATCCGGCAGAATAGATTTGCGGCGGATGCGACAGTTATGCGGGTTACCGTGAAACAGCTGACAGGTCAGTTTGCAGCGTTTCTGGCCGTCTGTGCGCCGCTGGGCTTGTGGCATTCTGCCAGAAATCTGATTGTGCTGGGACAGCCTTTGGGTTATGTGCCCGCTCCGCCCGTGGACGGAGACCTGTATGTGGGACAGTACGGTTTTCAGGCGCGGTTTTTATCTTTTCCGTTATCGAAATATTTTGGAAGCTGGTGTAATCCCAGAGAAGATTACAATCTGTGGACATATATGCTGAAAAGCGGGATATTTGGAGAATGGGAATTTGACGTTCCTGTGCTGCCGGCCGACAGCCTGCTGCTGCTTTTTCTGCTTTTGACGCTGGTTTCAGCCTTCTGGATGCTGCGTTATATCCAGAAGAGGGAAGCGCATCCGATTCTGCGCTGCGGGTTTTTGATTCTGACTGTTACCCAATTGTTTTCGTATCTTCAGTTTAATATTGCCTATCCGTTTGGATGCACCATGGATTTTCGCTATATCGTACCTCTGGTCATGCCTTTTTCTGTTTATGCGGCATTGGCGGCCGAGGATTTGTCACAGGAGACTGCCTGGTGGAAAAAAGCCGCGTCGTCTGTCCTTTATTCTGTGATTGGCGGATTTTGTGCTTTATCTGTCCTGTTTTATGTGATATTATGATAGATGGGTTAAAAACAGAATTACTCAAAGAAATAAAAAATACAAAGGTGGAAAAAAATGCCAAAAATAAGCGTATGCATTCCGGTTTTCAACGGGGAGGCCTATCTGGCCCAGACCATTCAGTCGGTGTTAGATCAGACCTATTCCGATTTCGAACTGGTGATTATAGACAACGCGTCTACGGACAATACGGTTTCCATTGTCCGTTCCTTCGATGACAGCCGGATCAGGCTGATACAGAACGAGACAAACGTTGGGATGGTTGGAAACTGGAATAACTGTCTTACCTATGGAACCTGCGAATATATGCAGTTGCTGTGCGCCGACGATCTGCTGACGCCGGATAATTTTCAGAAGAAGGTGGAGATTCTGGACGATTATCCGGAAGTGGGTATGGTATTTTCCGGTTCCCATGTGATCAATGAGAATAATAAGGTAGTAATGAACCGCAGGCCCTTCTTTACTTCCTGTCTCTGGGACGGGAAAAAGCTGGCCCGCCGTTCCTTCCGCAATCACAATTACAATGCGGAGCCGTCCAATGTGATGTTCCGGAAGAACACCTCCTTACAGGTGGGTTCTTTCGACCCCGACCTGTGGTTTACGCTGGACTGGAATTACTGGCTCCGCATGTGTTCTATCAGCAAAGTTTACTATATCAATGAATATCTTTACAGCTTCCGCATTTCCACCACCTCGGAGACGGCCCAGCTGTTAAAAACAGTCGGCAGGATCTTTGACGATGATAAGCTGTTTGTAGACAAGTGTTATCGCCAGCTGGATCTGGGGATCACAAAGACGGACGTTTTCCTGCACCAGATTAAGATCCGTATCCGCGCTTATATGCGGATGGCGTTTATGCAGCTGCGGAAAGTTATCCGGTAAAATGGATTGCTTTCTCGGGCTTTCCGACAGCTGGTTTCCGATGGATGTTTCCGGAAATTGTTTCTTACTTGTATTTTTCTTCACAGTACATGCAGCGGTAGATCTTATGCTCTTCATCCGTAAGGTTAAAGATATGGGGCAGCTCCTGTTCGATGGAAGTAATGCACCGGGGGTTTTTGCATCGGATCACATTGGTGATTTTTTTCGGCAGCCGCAGGGTCTTTTTCTCCACAATCTCTCCGTTGCGGATGATATTGACCGTGATCTTGTGCTCAATAAAGCCCAGGACGTTCAAATCTACCGTGTCCAGGCCTCCTTCAATTTTAATAATGTCTTTGCGTCCCATTTTTTCGCTGCGGGCATTCTTTATGATCGCAACCTGACAGTCCAGGTGGCCCAGTCCCAGATGCTTATAAATCTCCATACTTTTCCCAGCCGGGATATGGTCCAATACGATGCCTTCCTCTAATCCTGAAATATTTAACATGGGATCACCTCCAACAACGTCATAATCAATGCCATTCTGATATACACGCCATAGCGTGCCTGCCGGAAATAGACGGCTCTCGGATCGTCGTCCACCTCCGTGGAAATCTCATTGACCCGGGGAAGGGGGTGAAGCACGCACATGTCCTCTTTGCCCAGAGTCATTTTGGCCTTGTCCAGAATATAGCAGTCCTTCATGCGGATATATTCTTCTTCATTAAAGAAACGTTCTCTCTGTACACGGGTCATGTATAAGATGTCAAGCTCCGGCATGGCGTCTTCCAGGTTTTCCACCTCTGTGTAGGGAATATGGCCGGCTTCCAGCACATTGTCCCGTATATAACTGGGGATGCGCAGCTCGTTGGGGGAGATCAGCACAAAACGGATGCCTGTGTAGCGGACCAGCGCGTTGATCAGAGAATGGACGGTACGACCGAATTTCAAGTCGCCGCACAGGCCTACGGTCATTCCGCCAAGCCTTCCTTTCAGGGAACGGATGGTCAGAAGATCGGTTAATGTCTGGGTGGGGTGTTGGTGTCCGCCGTCGCCGGCATTGATAACGGGAATCGAAGAATGCAGAGAAGCGACTAATGGCGCGCCTTCCTTTGGATGACGCATGGCGCAGATATCTGCGTAACAGGAGATCATGCGGGCCGTATCGGCCACGCTTTCGCCTTTGGCTGCCGAACTGGCTGCTGCGGAGGAAAAGCCGATCACTTTGCCGCCCAACCGGTTCATGGCGGATTCAAAACTTAAGCGGGTTCTGGTGCTTGGTTCGTAAAACAGGGTGGCCAGAATCTGTCCGTCGCATACATGGGCATATTTTTTCGGATTTTTCTCAATGTCGCCGGCCAGATCCATAAGAGTATCCAGTTCTTCCACGGAAAAATCAAGAGGACTGATCAGATGTCTCATAAAACACTCCTTTTGGTGATGATGTAAGGGTTCATATAAAGGGCGCCGGCCGCGGCTGCGGCTTTTTACGGCACGCCCCGTATAGTATACAAAAAAAACGGGAAATTGGAAAGAGGTTTTTGCATGAAATCCCGGTTTTGAAATGCCGGTCTCTGAAATCCCAGGCCGTAAAACCGGAGAGGCGTCTTGACGGCCGGCGG
>CAJTTU010000056.1:18659-22157 GCA_910579325.1 uncultured Lachnospiraceae bacterium
AACCTATTGTATAATCATCTGGCAAATAAAAATGCGATGAAGTATCGCTTTGCTGAAGTGGGCGCCAGAAGTAAAATCTTTCGTCGTTCACTGTAAATACGCGGTAAAAGGATAAAGTTTATGATATTGGGAATACGAAGAAAACTGGCGATGCTGTGCGGTAAGATCGCAGGCATCATTGTGCAAAAGATTGGAAAAGGCAGAGGGAGTGTGCTGCCCGGACATGTGGCCCGTCTGATCGAGCCGGACATTCTGTCTTATATGGTGGACAGATTCCACGGTAAAATCGTCGTGACGATGGGAACAAATGGGAAGACGACCGTAAACAGTATGATCTATCATGTGCTGGAGGCAGAGGGAAAAAAAGTAATTGCGAACCGGGCCGGCGCAAATATGCTGAACGGCGTGACGGCCGCTTTTGTGCAGGCGGCAAGTCTGGGCGGGCAGTTTGACGCCGATTATGCCTGTATCGAGGTGGACGAGTTTGCATCCACGCAGATTTTGCCCCGGTTAAAGCCGGACTGTGTGCTGCTCACCAATCTGTTCCGGGACCAGATCGACCGTTTCGGAGAGATCGACACGATCCGGGAACGGATCAAAGCCGCCGTTTCCAGCGTTCCGAAGGCTGTGTTCGCCTCTAACTGTGATGATTTTATTTCCTATACGCTGGCTTTGGAGAGCGGCAATCCGGTGGTCGCCTACGGGATTAATGAACAGATCTTTGACGGTATTTCCAATTCCGAGGTCAGGGAGAGCACCTTCTGCCGTTTTTGCGGTGAAAAGCTGGAATATGATTTTTTCCATTACGGACAGCTGGGGATCTATCATTGCCCCTCCTGTAACTGGAAACGGCCTGAACCGGATTATACTGCGGAAGGAATCAGCTTTCAGGATGCGGGCTATGGGTTTACCATAGACGGCATTCCCATTCATTCCAAAGCCTCCGCTCCTTACAGTGTGTACAATACTCTTTCAGCTTACACGGCGCTGCGTATTCTGGACGCGCCCACGGACAAATTCCGGGAGACGATAGAGAAATTTAATTATGGAAATAACCGGGAAGGGACATATACGGTAAACGGGGCCCGGGTGCATCTTCATCTGGTAAAAAATCCGGTGGGTTTTCAGCAGAAAATATCCATGCTTATGAGGGATCCGAAGCCAAAGGATATTATAATTCAAATCAATGATAATTTTCAGGACGGAACGGATATTTCCTGGCTTTGGGACGTGGATTTCCTGTATTTGAAGGATGCCGCCGCATCGGTTACCGTGACGGGAATCCGCCGTCTGGATATGGCGCTGCGTCTGAAATACGAAGATATTGCCTGCGAGCCGGAAGAGGATGCGGAGAAGGCGGTGCGGAAGCTTTCTGAAAACGGAACGGGAAATATCTATATGATCGTTAATTATACGGGACTGTTTCCGGCAAACCAGATGCTTAACAGGCTCCAGGCTGCGTCAGAGAAAATTGACCGGCGCCACACAGAAAGGAAACAAAAACCATGAAACTGACGATTGGACATCTGTATCCGGATATGCTGAATCTGTACGGAGACCGGGGAAATATCCGCTGTTTTCAGAAACGGCTGGAATGGAGAGGAATCGAGGCGGAGCTGAAATATTTCCTCTCAGGGGAAACCGTTGATTTTTCCGGACTGGATCTGGTTTTGCTGGGCGGCGGCTCCGACAGGGAGCAGGAGCTGGTATGCCGGTACCTGAAGCAGGAAAAGCACGGGTTTCAGGACTATGTGGAGAGCGGCGGTACGATGCTGGCCGTCTGCGGCGGATATCAGCTTCTGGGAAAGTATTACAAGACAGACCGGACGATGATCGAAGGGCTGGATATTCTGGATATCTATACGGAATGGGACGCGAAACGGCTGACCGGGAATATTATCCTGCAAAGTTCTCTCTCAAAAGCGCCGGTGGTAGGATTTGAGAATCATGGCGGACGTACTTATATCGGAGATTATTCTCCTTTCGGCAAGGTGGTATTCGGGTATGGGAATACCGAGGAAGCCGGATGGGAGGGCGTGATCTATAAGAATGTGATCGGTTCTTATCTGCACGGTCCTCTGCTGCCAAAGAATCCTGAGATCTGCGACGATCTTCTGGGGAAGGCACTGACGCACAAATACGGAGAGGATGTCAGTCTTCCGCCTCTTTCCGACGAGCTGGAGCATGAAGCGAACCGGTTTATGGCAGACCGGCTGATGAACGCGAAAAAACAGAGCTGAGAAACTGCTTATGGCCGGAGTAAATGAAAGATGCGATCGGACAGCTGGCAGGAGAACAGGATAAGGCTCATACCGAACTGACAGAATACCTGCATGAAGCAGTGGAAAAATAAGAGGACGGCTCACTGCGGGCCGTCCTCAAACATTCCGAAGCCTGCCGCTTCACTGATGGGAAGAAAGAATACGATCGCCCCGGCCTCGGTGTCGGGGCCGGCTTTTTTTAGGATGGACTGCATGATAGCGGCTTTTTGTTCCTGTCTGGAAACAATCAGGATCACTTCCTTTTCCTGGGAGATGGATACCTGGTAGAATCACTCGGCGGCGCTTTCTCCGGTGCCCTTGCCGTGGAGTACGGTTCCTCCGGCGGCGCCTGCCTCCCTGGCGGCGTTCATGACCATGTCCGTCCGTCCTTTGTTGGCGATGGCGATAATCAGTTCATATGGGAAGCTGAGATTAGGGGTGTATGAGACGGTCTGCTGTTCTCCGCTTAAAAATGCCATGGTTTTTCCTCCTCCGATGCTTTTGACTGGGATGGCCGCTACGATGCCGTGGCCGGGCACGCCGATGAACATGCGGCGTTTTTGCTCCCGGATCAGCGCGGCGGCATAGCCGGGAATCAAGAACCACAGGATGGAAATCCCGGTCATCACCCGCAGCATGGAAAAGCCCATGGCCAATGTGATGGCATCAGCACGGCAAGAATCGGGCCGATGGAGCATAAGGATACCAGGCTGAAGCTGTCGGCCTCAGCGTTGCTGTCGCTGCGGACATTCGCCACGCCTGCGCCCATCGCCAGGATAAAGGGGACGGTCATAGGCCCCGTGGTGACGCCGCCCGAGTCAAAGGCAATGCTCAGAAAATCCGCATCGGTGAAGGCGGCAAGGGCAAATACGCCGCCGTAGAACAGAAGCAGCAGCCAGCGCAGCTTGAATCCGGTCAGGATACGCAGCATGCACACCGACAGGAAAAAGCCCACGCCTGCGCCCACGGTGATCAGAAGGACGGCGGTGTCGATATGGGGTACGGTCTGGGCCAGCACCTGGAGATCCGGCTCGGCCACGGTTACCGCGAAGCCCAGCACAAAGCTGACCAGAAGAATCATCGGCAGGCTTCTGGTTTTCACCAGCGTTTCCACCTTGTTTCCGATAGGGGTCATGGAAATCTCGGCCCCCACCGAGAAAAACCCCATGCCCAGAATCACCATAAGGGTGCCGATAAAAAAGCTGAGTATCAGATCCGTCCCCACGGGGGCAATGGT
>CAJTTU010000057.1 GCA_910579325.1 uncultured Lachnospiraceae bacterium
CCTTCCTTTCTACGGGACGAAGCTGTATGATATGTGCAGGGAAAACAACCTGCTGGCCCAGTCCGTGCTTGGCAGCGATTTCTTCCACTCCAGCATGACCGGCACCAAATACCTGACCACGGAAGAGCTGATGAAGCTCAGACGGAACATCCTGCTCCAGTTCTACCTGCGGCCCACTTATATATTGAAAAAAATGAAGGAATGTGTCCGCCAGCCAAAGGTATTTCTCAATTACGCGAAATACGGCATCAAGCTGGTGGTGAATCTGTTCCGGCACTGACAGATAATGTCAGGTGACTTATGAAAAACAGCGACTTCCCTCACGGGGCTCGGGAGGGAAGCCGCGGAATTATATTAAGGAGACTCCCATGAAGCTGTCCATGTCCATACTGGATGCCTGGTTTCATTCCCAGGGCTATTCCCCGGAATCCCATATCGTAAACGACAAGCTTTGTCTGACCGGGGCAAGGTTTTTTCAGGATTCCCCCCATCCGAACTATGTCTGCCTTATGACAGCTTCCCAGCTCAGTGAACAGATTCCTCCTGTAAAAGATCCGGACAGCCCGGTTCTGGTCAACGGCGAGGATTATATCCTGCTGCCCGGACAGCCGGTAAACAGGATTATCGATCTGACCATGGAAGCCTTTGAATTCTATTCCAGCTGGGAGACGTCTCTGCTGCAGAAAATTATCACGGAAACCACCCTGCAGGACCTTTTAGATCTGGCCCATGTGGTGATCGGCCGCCCCATGAATATCTGCAATACCAGAGCCTGGATTTACGCCGTCACCAAGGGCTACGGCTCCTATGTACATCCTCACTGGAAAAATTATGTGTCCAAGGATACTTCCTATGAACTGAACAACGATATCAGCCTAGAAATGAAAAACCGGCCGCTGAATAAGGATAACCGGCCCACCGTGGCCTACTCTACGGCCTCCGGCGGCATGGTACTCTATGCGGACATTGTGGTGGAGGGCGAGCGGATCGGAGAAATCATGGCCTATGAGAACAACCGGCCTTTTACCGAAAAAGATATTCAGATCATGCACATTTTCCAGGACGTGGTGGCCGCTTACGCCCGGAACAATCCCAGCGTGCTCCGCTCCCGCTCCGTGGTATCGGAATATCTCCAGGACATGCTGCTGCAAAAGCCTCTGGATCATTACAATGTGGGCTATCTGCTGAACCTGTACGGCTGGGAAGCGGACAACCCCTTTGTCGTCCTCTGCGTCCAGGCCAAAAAGTCAGGGCAGTCCGACGTCATCGGCCGGCTCTGCGACGACCTGGAGGACTCCATCGCCAATGTCCAGGCCTTTCCCTATGACAATCTGGCCGTGGCCCTGATCAGCCTGAAATACTGGAAGGATATCGACGAAGTGATTCAGATGCTTTTGAAGATTATCCCAAAACGGTCCTTTTCCTGGGGCTTAAGCCATGGCTTCCGGGGACTGGACAGCTTTCTGGACTATCACCGACAGGCCGTCTATGCGCTGGAGCATGCGGTCCGGTTCCGCCTGCCCTACAGCACCATGCGCAGTATTGCCATCGGCTGCCTGCGGGAAAACCTGATGCAGAATCCCTGGCTGAAAAGCCTGCTCCACCCGGATTTCCTGACGCTGACCCACTATGACATTGAAAACAATACCCAGTATACCAGTTCTCTGTACTGGTATCTGTTCTATTCCGGCAATTATACGGATGCGGCAAATCAGCTGGACCTGCACCGGAATACGCTGATCTACCGGATTAACCGAATCCGGGAGATTGTCCATATCAATCCGGAAGATATCAATGAGAAGGAGCTGTTTCTCCTCTCCTACCTGCTGTACCCTTACGACAGCGCCAACCTCACCGCAAATCCTGAATAAACCGCTCCCATGCCTCCTGATTTCTCACATAATACAGAGGGCATTCTTTTCCTGTCACGTCATAATGACGAATCACGTCCTCGCTGCTGTCCAGCTTAAAAGACTCGCACAGCCATTTGGTCAGATGAACCAGCGACTCATAGGTGGCCTGGGTAAACTCCCCGCTCTCGTCGGGATGGCAGCACTCGATGGAGATGGTGTCCTGATTCCGGTCATTGGAGCAGTAGGCGATCTCGTCCAAAGGGATACACTGAATAATTTCCCCATCCAGTCCGATAATAAAATGACTGCTGGCATAGGTTTTATGACTCTCGGCCAGACCGTTAAAATAGCTCTGGTTCTGCCTGGCGGTGGTGTCCGGATTGCCCACATAATGGACGACGACGCCATTCACCCACTCCAGCTCTGTCTGAGGGCGGGAATAGGGATTGGGCTCGATATAGTCTTCTTCAATCCACTGAGGTTTGTCCAGCTTCGAGATGTGTATTTTTTTTCGAAAAATGGAAAGCTGAGACAGCCGCAGGTACGCAGATACCAGGCCAGCCCCGATCACAGCGACAAGCAGCAGCCAAAACAGCCCTTTTCGCAGTCTGCGCCACCGGCTCCGCCGCTTTCTGCGCCGCAAAAGCTTCTTTTTCCGGCGCTGGAAGTCCTCGTCACGCCGCTGCTTTGCCCGCTGACCTTTTGCCTGCTGCCGTACATTCCGCTGTCTGCTGCCCTGGAAGTTTCTTTCAGACTGATCTTCTTCCTGAAAGTGTCCTTCCTCCCGGCCATGCCCCTCCCAGCGGTATGTCCCACATTGTTGTTCTTCGTATTGATATCCTGCCGGCCGACGCCCCGCACGGCGATATTCCTCTTGCTGACGCCCTGTCCTTCTCTCTGTATTTTCCCGCTTCGTTCCTCTATCTTTTCTTCCCGTAAAACGGTTCATGATAATCCGATCTCACTTATTCCGTATTTCACTGATATATTTGGTTCCATAAACAGTATACCAGCTTTCGACATTATTTTCGCATATGATATCTTACAAAATAATTACGGAAATATATAGATTGTCTAAAGGAACACAATAATCACTTGAAGACCAGCGCAAATACATCCATTGGCCAAACCGCCTGCCCCCAAACGGCTCCGCCTGCTATACCACCGCTTCCACAATCGTCCTGCCGCCTAACCGTATTGTCTTTACGCCCATTTCTTTCTTTTTGTTAAAATTAAAACTGAGCATATATCCCCGGTTCAGATGGAAGTAATCCAGATAACCCAGAAGCTGATTTTCCCCTCTTTCATTATACTCATTTCCATGCCAAATTTTGAGTTCCACCGCAAATTGCTCACCCCGGTAATCCACAATCAGATCGGTTCGCTTCGCATCTCGTGTCTGCGCCTCGATATAATAATTTCCCACGCCGTTGATAATCGGCTTCAGATAAAGCAAAAAAAATTCCGCCCTTGCAATGAGCACTTAGAGTCTGTTCTTTAGACCCTTACGTGCGATGCATGGAAAATTGTTAGCGGGTGTCTTTTAGCCGCTTACTATTTTTCAGGGCTTGTCCGGTTCGTTGCTGTCTTTTCATAAATTATTTAACACTGCCAAAACTTCATTATCCTTTATTTATTCTATCATCGCACCCGGGATCTGTAAAGAAATCCGGCAAAATATGCCATGATACTATGATATTCGGGCATAAGGAACATAAGAAATGGACGATATGCCTTTAGCGCCGAAAGACGCCTCTGAACCGGAAAAAGCCCCGGATGAAACGGCTTGTTTCCGTCTCTTCCGGGGCTTTCCTGTTTTATTCCTGACTTCTGTCTTCCTGATTTCTTTACTCCTGGCTGCTGTAATTCGGCGCCTCTTTCGTAATATGGATATCATGAGGATGGCTTTCCTTCAGAGAAGCCGCGGAAATCTTGATAAACTTTCCGGTTCTCTGCAGGGTCTCGATATCCGGCGCGCCGCAGTAGCCCATGCCGGAACGCAGGCCGCCTGCCATCTGGAACACTGTGTCCTCCACGGTTCCCTTGTAGGCCACACGACCTTCTACGCCCTCCGGAACCAGCTTCTTGGCATCCGCCTGGAAGTAGCGGTCCTTGCTTCCGTTCTCCATAGCCGCGATGGAACCCATGCCGCGGTAAACCTTATATTTCCTGCCCTGGTACAGCTCGAAATCGCCGGGTGCCTCGTCGCAGCCCGCAAACAGGCTGCCCATCATACATACGTTCCCGCCTGCGGCGATGGCTTTGGTCAGATCGCCGGTGTACTTGATACCGCCGTCGGCGATAATCGGAATGCCGTACTCCTTCGCAACTTTATAACAGTCCATAATCGCCGTAATCTGGGGCACGCCGATGCCGGCCACCACACGGGTCGTACAGATGGAGCCGGGGCCGATGCCTACCTTCACCGCGTCCACGCCCGCCTCGATCAGATCTCTCGTAGCCTCGGCGGTAGCCACATTTCCCGCAATCACCTGCAAAAGCGGATATTTCGCTTTGATTTCTTTTAACGTACGGATAATATTCGCGGAATGGCCGTGAGCGGAGTCGATGACGATCACGTCCACCTTGGCATTCACCAACGCGTCCACCCGCACCATCACATCTTTCGTGATGCCTACGGCGGCGCCGCAGAGCAGCCGTCCCTGCTCATCTTTGGCGGAATATGGGTACTTAATCTGTTTCTCGATATCTTTGATCGTGATCAGACCTTTCAGATTAAAGTTCTCGTCCACGATCGGCAGCTTTTCCTTCCTGGCCTTTGCCAGCATCATCTTGGCTTCCTCCAGGGTAACGCCCTCCCTGGCCGTCACCAGCCCTTCCGAGGTCATGGACTCCTTGATCTTTTTCGTGAAATCCTTCTCGAACAGCAAATCCCTGTTGGTAATGATGCCCACCAGTTTTTTCCCTTCCGTGATGGGAACGCCGGAAATCCTGTATTTTCCCATCAGCCTGTTGGCATCCTCCAGGGTGTGCTCCGGCGACAGGTAAAATGGATCCGTGATCACGCCGTTCTCAGACCGTTTTACCTTGTCCACTTCATCCGCCTGAGCTTCCACGGACATATTTTTGTGGATAATGCCGATCCCGCCCTGTCTGGCCATGGCGATCGCCATCCTGTATTCCGTGACCGTATCCATCCCTGCGCTCATCAGCGGAATATTCAGTCTGATCTTTTTCGTCAGCCAGGTAGAAAGGTCTACCTGATTCGGAATCACTTCCGAATAAGAAGGAACCAGCAGCACATCGTCAAAGGTAATGCCCTCACCGATAATCGTACCCATTTCTTTTCCATCCTCACTTTCTCTCTGACATACTCCCGGAATCTTGCGGCGCCTGCTTTCGCGGCTGACAAGGCACTGTGAAACCCCAGGAATACATACTGTTTTTTCCGGTATTTTCAAAATAGTGTAACAGAAAACAAGGATACTGTCAAATCAAAAAATATGTCGTTTTTTCAGTTTTCTTTGTATGAAATCCCAAAAATATCAGTTCACTTTTGATTTTTGATTGTGCGCCATCCGTTTTCTCATGGCGGCATCCAGAATCCGTTTTCTGATTCTGATATTTTCCGGCGTCACCTCCAGAAGCTCGTCGGTGTCGATAAATTCCAGCGCCTGTTCCAGACTTAAAATCTTCGGCGGCGTCAGCTTTAAGGCGTCGTCGGAGCCGGAGGCTCTGGTGTTGGTCAGCTGCTTGCGCTTGCACACATTGACCTCCACATCCTCGCTTTTGCCGTTCTGGCCGATCACCATACCGGCATATACCTTCTCGCCGGGACCCACAAAGAGGGTCCCTCTCTCCTGGGCGTTAAACAGACCGTAAGTGATCGTCTCCCCGGACTCAAAGGCAATCAGGGAGCCCTGCTTGCGGTATTGAATATCGCCCTTATAAGGACCGTAGTCGTCAAAAATGGTATTCATAATACCGTTTCCCTTTGTATCGGTCAGAAATTCTCCCCGGTATCCGATCAGCCCTCTGGCCGGAATGGCAAATTCCATCCGTGTATAGCCGCTGTCCGAAGCGGACATGCCCTGCAGCTCACCCTTTCGCAGACTCAGCTTCTGGATCACCGTACCGGAAAATTCTTCGGGCACATCGATATAGGCCAGCTCCATAGGCTCTAATTTCCGTCCCTTCTCGTCCTCCTTATACAGCACCTCCGCCTTGCTGACCGCAAATTCATAACCTTCCCGCCTCATATTCTCGATCAGAACAGACAGATGCAGCTCTCCTCTGCCGGATACCTTAAAGCAGTCCGGGCTGTCCGTCTCCTCCACCCGCAGGCTGACGTCCGTATTCAGCTCCCGGAACAGACGCTCTCTGATATGGCGGGAAGTGACAAATTTCCCCTCCTGTCCTGCCAGCGGGCTGTCATTTACCATAAAATTCATGGCAATCGTGGGCTCAGAAATCTTCTGGAAGGGAATCGGCTCCGGATGGTCCGGGGAGCACAGCGTATCCCCGATATGGATGTCGGCGATGCCGGACACCGCCACGATGGAACCCATGCCGGCCTCCTGTACCTCTACTTTATTCAAACCGTCAAATTCATAAAGACGGCTCACCTTCACCTTTTTCATCTTTTGCAGATCATGGGCATTGACGATCACCACATCCTGGTTGACACGCAGGGAACCGTTGTCAATCTTGCCCACGCCGATGCGGCCCACATATTCGTTGTAATCGATGGTGCTGATCAGCATCTGGGTATCTGCCTCGGGATCTCCCTCCGGCGCCGGAATATGGTTTAAAATCGTCTCGAACAGCGGCGTCATGTCCTTCGGCTCATCCGCCAGATTCGCCACTGCGTAGCCGTCTCTGGCCGAAGCGTAGATAAAGGGACAGTCAAGCTGAGCGTCGGAGGCGTCCAGCTCGATCAGAAGCTCCAGCACCTCGTCCACCACCTGCTCCGGTCGGGCCTCGGGACGGTCGATCTTATTGACGCAGACGATCACCGCCAGGTCAAGCTCCAGCGCCTTTTTCAGCACGAATTTCGTCTGGGGCATAGCCCCCTCGAAAGCGTCCACCAGAAGGACCACGCCGTTTACCATCTTCAGCACACGCTCCACCTCGCCGCCAAAATCCGCATGGCCGGGGGTGTCCACAATATTAATCTTTGTATCGCGATAAAAGACCGCCGTATTTTTGGAGAGGATCGTGATGCCTCTCTCCCGCTCGATATCATTGGAGTCCATAACCCGCTCCGCTACTTCCTGGTTTTCCCGGAACACGCCGCTTTGCTTTAACAGTCCGTCTACCAGCGTAGTCTTGCCGTGATCGACATGGGCGATAATGGCCACGTTTCTGACGTCTTCTCTCTTTGTTCTCATACTCTTTTGCTCACTCTCTTTCCTATATATACAGTTTTGTCAGCCGTTCAGCTTCTTCATATAATTGCCGTCGATGGAAGCGCCTTCCTGCACGATGACAAAGGCGTCCTGGTTATGTTTATGCACAATCCGTTTCAGATGAGGAATCTCATATTTGGACAGCACAACAAGAAGGATGCTGGTATCCTCCTTCGTATAGGCGCCCTGGGCATTCCACTGGGTAACGCCCCGGCCAAGCTCTATAAAGATTTCTTCTTCCATCTCTTTCACGCCGGTCTTGGTGATAATCAGCACTTCCATATTGATATTCTGAGAGTGGATTTTGTCCACCACAAAGGAAGATACCGCTGCGTAGATCACGGAATAGATCGCCGTAGGGACATCGAACAGAACCAAACAGATCCCATACAGCACCACGTTGGCCGACAGACTGATCTTCCCAATACTGGCGTTTCTTTTTTTCTTAATCATGTACAGACCCACAATATCCAGTCCGCCCTGGGAACTGCCCATTTTCAGAACCAGCCCGGTGCCGAATCCGGTAATCAGGCCGCCGATCAGGCTGCACCCCAGAATATCCTCCGTTAAGATCGGCGCCGACGGTATGGGAATCAGAGACATGCACAGCGTCACCGCCGAAACACAGATCAGCGTCTTCGCGAAAAAATATTTCCCGATGGTTCTGAACGCCATGACAAACAGCGGAATATTAACCAGATAATAAATGATACCGGCAATATCGAAGCCCCCGAGAGGCAGATGCAGGTAATTCACCAGAAGGGTACGCAGCACCTGGCAGAACCCCATAACGCCGCCGCTGTAAAGCCCTGCGGGAACAAGAAACAGGTTCAGCCCAAAGGCATAGATCAAAACGCCCGCAAATGCCGTCAGCAGCTTTTTCAGCTCCGCAGGCGACTGCCAATATGTCTTCTTCATACGATAATAATCCTTTCGACCATTCTTTCCTTAATAATCAGCGCAACGGCATACCGATTACCCCTTCCGTTTTGCGTCATACCAATGTAGTATAGAACCGACACGGATAAAAATCAAGGAGAAGTTGAAGAAATTTTGTTTCCCTCAATTTTGCCTCCTGGTTTCAACTCCAGCACAGCCGTGAACTTCCCCTGTTCTTTTTGAACGGCAAATCTCCCATGATACTTCTCTGCAATGGAGCGAAGAATACAAAGACCTTTTCTTACGGAATACTTCCGTTCCAGTGTATAACAAAGAAAAACTGCCATGATCAACGATTCAAAAAATAAGATACTGATTAACAGCATATCAAATGGGTGGATCACTATTATTTTCCTCTATGTTTTTGTGTCTAAACGACTGCCTACTCCTGCCCCAAATACCCAAAAAACCTCACCCGAGTCTCTTTCCTTCGGTTCTGGCTGATACTGATGCGGCTGCCGTCGTCCAATGTAAAATAGCTGCCTTCATAACTTTGAATATAATGCGCGTTGACCAGAAAGCTTTTATGACAGTGAAAAAAACAATCCGGCAGTTCCGATGCCATGTCGCCGAGACGGCCGTAGGTTTCCCAGGTATTCCCTATGCCGTGGATAATCAGCATATGCTTCTGGCTCTCGACATAACGAATCTGGGCAACGGGGATTTTCTCCATCCTGTTTTTGGTTTTCAGTAAAATCCACTGGCGGGCGTCCTGTCTGGTCCGCCGGATTTCCTCTGCCGCCCGTTTAATCAGCGCTAGCAGAAGCTGTTTATTGACCGGCTTTTTCACAAAGCCGTAGGGGCGCAGGGACAAAAACACTTTTTCATAATACAAATCCGGATACCCGGTAATAAAAATCACCGGCAGCTGAGAAAAACGGGTTAACAGCTCTTTCACCAGACAGATCCCGTTATCCTCTTCCAGACAAATATCCATCAAAAGCAGATTACAGCGATTATTTCCCTTGAGAAGCTTAAGCAGCCTGTTCCGGTCGCCGCACACCTGAAACTGAACGGTGTCAGGCAGCGCTTCCTCCAGAAACCGGCGCAGCGCTTCCGCGAAAACCAGGTCATCGTCACAGATTAAAAGCTTCATGTCCATATCATCGCATCCTCGTCTTCCACTTATCTCTTCGACCTGTCAGTTAAGCGGGCAGCCGCAGTCTGACCACCGCCTCAAAAACAGCGTCTCTTTTCTCTATCGTCAGTTCCCCGTCATATTTCTCAGCAATGGAGCGGAGGATAAACAGGCCGATGCCCTGATGCTCCGTATTCTTTTCCCGATTCGTAGAATCGGCGGCATATGTATTTTTTACCTTTACCATACAGTAACCGGCTTTCAGCCAGGCACGAACGACGATGATTTTTGCGGCGGGAGCCTTTGCGGCCGCGTGAACGGCATTGTCCAGCAGATTGGTGAAGACGCTGCACAAATCCGCTTTTTCCATATTCATCTGTTCAGGAATACGAACAGATGTCCGCATCGTAATCCCCTGCTTCTCCGCCGCCCTTAATTTATCCTCCAGAATTACGTTGACCATCAGGTTCGGACAGAAAACCGGAGGGGTAGAGCGTTCGATCTGCCGCTCCAGCTGTTCCAGCAGCTGCAGGGCTGTCTCCTTTCCCTCTGCCTGGCCCTTTGCGATCACGCAGTAAGCCGTCTGAAGCTGATTGTTAAAATCATGACGGATTTTGCGGATCTCCTGTATTTTTTCATTGATCGAATGATAGTATTCCAGTTCTCTGTAAGCCTGGGCCTCCATCATTTCTAGCTGCGCCGCCAGCCGTTCCTTCTGGGAATTGGACAAAATCACCTGGAACAGAGCGATATCGGCCAGAACGCATAACACACTTCCTCCCATAATACATAGGATAGGCGTCAGATCGTCAGTTCCCTGGGTAATCTGAATAATAATGTAGTACCCCACCGCCTCCAGAAGAAAAAACTGGCTTAAAGGAAACAAAAGGGTGGCATAAACGCTTTTTTTCAATACCCGGTCCCGGTTCCTCTTCCACAGCAGCAAAAAGGCGAATACAAACGTAAGGAACAGCATCAAAAAAAGTAAGTTTGCCGTCAGCATAAGAGGGCCGTCCGGATACCCGTCCATACCCGGGAAAAAAAGCCGCATCAGGACGGCTACAATCAGATCGCACACAAAGGTCATAACAAAGAGAATCAGAATAGAAAACAGATCCGCCTTCCACGAGCTCCGGTACAGACACCGGCAAATTACAAGCAGGGAAACAAATAAAAGAAACTGCCGGAATATCATATTCATGCTAAAAACATAATAAATAACAGTAACTGTGGAAATAATCAGCAGACTTGCCACCATGGTGATTTTCATAGAATACTTACGGTTCAACGTGTGATAAAAACAGAAGATCATCAAGCCGCCCTCTAAAATCCAGGCGACAGCAATGGCAACATCATAAAAATAAAGCATGGCTCTTACTCCTTTATACACTCCCCGGTCCCTTCGGCATCTGATTTCTCGCAATTCTGATAGTACGACTTTATCATCAGGAAAAGATTACATATTATTTCGCAAGTCCGCCGCCAGCCCACTCGTTCAGCGTCAGACTCGCGGTAAACTGCCCGTTTTCCTCCTGCGTGATCAGTTCCCCTCCGTACTTCTCCCCAATGGAGCGCAGAATCCACAGGCCATAGCCGCCGTGAACATCCATTTTTCCGGCGGCAAAAGCCGGTACCGAAGGCTGTTCCGAATCCCGGCTGCAGGGATTCACCGTGGTAACCCTGCAGCAGCCGCCGGAAACAGAAGCCGTCACCTGAACATGCCGGTTCTCCGAAACCCGGGCGGCGGCATGAATGGCATTGTCCAGCAGGTTGGAAAAAATGCTGCATAAATCCACCTTTTCCACAAAAAACTCCTCCGGAAGGGTCACGGATGCCTGCAGGGAAATCCCCTGCCCGGCGGCCATGCGGGTTTTCTCTTCCAGGATCACATTGACGATTCTGTTTTCACAGAAATCGGCCTGAAAGCCTGATTCTCCGCATTTCTCCAATTCCATCGATAAACCTGCGGCAATCTCCTGCTCAGACGCTCGGTCACTCCGGATCATACAATATACCGTTTGCAGCTGATTGCCGAAATCATGGCGAAGCTTTCGACTTTCCTGAATTTTTTCATTGATAAAGTGGTAATATTCCAGCTCCCTGCCAGCCTGCAGATTCATCACCTCCAGCTGCGCCGCCAGCCGTTCCCTCTGAGAATCGGCCAGAATCACCTGAAAGAGAAAGATATCCGCCAGGATGTATAAGATAATGCCAACCATAACGCATACAATGGCCCACGGGTAAAAACAACGTCTTTTGACGCTCTGAAAGGTGATATAATAAACAAAGGCCTCCAGCATAAAAAGCTGGCTGACCGGAAACAAAAAAGTGGCGTAAATGCTTTTACTCAGAATCCGTACCTGCCGTTTCTTCCAGAAATAAAGGAACAGATAAACGACAGGGATAAAGAGAAACTCATAAATAACATTCGCGAATAATAAATAAAAACCGGATAAATAGTCGTCCGCATCCGGGAACAAGGCAAACATCGGATATCCCACCAAAGAATCACAGACAATGCCAATCATCCATATGATGGCCATCGAAAACAGATCCGCTTTCCAGGAGCTTTTGTACATGGTCCGGCAGATGACGACCACCGCCAGCGCATGAGAAGCCTGCCGGAGCAGCATATTGTGCTGGTAAGGATAGGTGGTAATCATGACGGCCGTAAAAGTAATCCAGCCGACCAGTATGGCCGCCCTGCGCGAATATCTCGGTTCCAGCGTACGGGAAAAAAAGAAAGATATATAAAAAACCTGAAGGGAAAACAGACCGATCAGTATGATGTCATAAAACGTGTACATTCAAAAATTTCCTCTATTGCCTTTTTTTCAGTATAACAAAAATCCCCAAAAAAGTAAATTCCATTCGACACATTGGAATGGAATCTACTTTTTCAGGCTGTTTTTATTTCAGGCCGCCCGCGCTGCCGCCTTTATTCTCCAAATTCCTTCAGGCCTTCGGAAACCTCATATGTATAAAGATCCCTGTTTACCGTCACAAGCTTACCATACATCTCTTTTCCGTCCACATAGCCCTGGGTTCCGTAATAGCTGTCGGGAAAAGGGGCGTTCCCTATAATCCCCGCAGCTTTCGTCACCATATATTCCTCATCAGGCAGGCTGACAATACCGTCGTATTCTACGGGAAAATATACGGTAGTCGGCGGAAACGCGTCATCCTCGCTGGTTACATTCGCCGAATAGATCACAAAATACTTATTGTTATTCCCGTAATCCGTTCCCTGGGTTTTCGCCAGCAATAAATACTCTCCAGCAGCCGCCAGACCGGAAACCGTAAAGGAAGACTCATAGGATGAGGCTATATAACTCTCTATCCTGTCTTTTGCGTCCCTGTGCAGTTCTTCTTTATAAACGTCGCTGATATCCGCCAGGGAAGCGATCTGTTTACAGTCCGCGAACTTTTCAAATCCGTCCCCGCATTCCGACGTATAGTTGTCTCTGTTGCTCTCCACAATATCCATGTAACAGATCAGAGGATTGGCATACCCGTTTGTATGGTATGATCCGTCCACATGGGAATCTCCCGTAATGCCCCGGTTCTCCCGGTATCGTATGCCGTCCGCTCCGTTCATCAGATCCAGAAACCTTACCGGATAATAAACTTTCGAGGTTCTGAAATCCCCGTCCGTGTCAGAGACTGTGCCGCTGTAAATCAGATACAGATTATTATAATCGCTGTCATACCCGATTCCGTTTTTCACCGTACTGAAAATATATCCCGCGTAAGCCAGGTCGCTCAGCGCGGTGCCGTCATTATAGGAACCGGCTGTGTAGGAATAAATCGTATCCTCCGCTTCCGCTCTCAGCCCGTCCAAAAACGCGTCGGTCAGATCAGAATAGCTTTCCACATATTCTTCCAGACCGCTCACCGTAAACTGTTTTTCCTTTTCGGATACCACATACCCGTAACGTATCGTATACTCGTCATCGGCATTGATGGTAACCGTAACCGTATCCCCGTTGCGCAGTCCGTCTCTTTTGTCAATGGAAAACGCATAGGTATCGATATAAGAAGAATTTCCCTTATACTGATAATCCACCCTTCCATTGGGCGCCGTCCCTTCAAAGGTGACCGCCAGCCCGTCAAAAGCATCCACCACCTCTACCGTTTCCAGCCCTTCCACCGTTGTTTCCATGGTTTTGCCTGTAAATTCAATTTTCTGTTTTTTTACGGCGTCATTATCATAGGTAATAGTCACCGTTACCTGATCCCCGTTGGAAAGACCGCCGTCCGGCGTAACGGTAAGCTCCACCGTGTCGATACACTTTCCGATATCCACCCCGTCTTTAATGGCCGAACCCAGCGCGCTCCAGGAAGCGATGCTTTCCTCATCCACCTTTTTTCCCTGCGCTTCCAGAATCGCCATGTACAGGCCGTTGATATCCAAATCCGCCCTCGGGGTTCCGTGCCCCTCATACCCGCTGTAGCTGACCGATACAAATTGTTCCAGATTTATTTTTTTCGGCTGCAGCATAACTGCCGCAACAATGGCAATCAATATCACGGCGGCGGCAATGCCTGCAATCAGAAACTTCTTTGACGGAAGCTGTTTTCCGTTATCCACGGAAGCCGTTTCCGGCGCTGCTTTCGCCCCCGCCGTCTTTTCGTCGGTTTCCGGCGCTGCCTCCCGTCCCGGCTCGCTGGCCGCTCTGACAGACGCGCCGCAGCCGGGACATACGGAAACGCCGTCCTCCAGCTTCGTTCCACACTTTGTACAAAACATCTTTTTCTCTTTCCGACACGCTCTTCGTGTCATTTCCGGCAGGTTTATCAGTTCATTTCCAAAGCTTAGTTTTCCGCTCGTTTCACCTGTCCGATCAGGATCAGATTCGCGATCGCCGATACCACCACAATCCACGGCGCCGCTTTCACCTTAAACGCCCCGGAAGACGCGGCTGCTACCAGCCCGAAGGTAATGGCAAACAACAGACTGATAATCAGAAGCATAACAGAGGCAATCTTCCCATATTTATAATATCCCTTTTTCTGCGGAAAGCCTTTCGCTATATAGATAATATCAAACACGCTTCCCAGGAACGCGAACAGGCAGAGCAGCAGGCTGATTAACGAGATCATCGCATTGCCGCCGACCGATCCGAGCGATCCCCCGTTAAACAGAAGCCCGAACAGGGAAAAAGAAGCGGCGCTGCTTGACCCGCCCAGAAAACTGGAGAGACTGTTGAAGGATGGAATCTCAAACCATTTCATAAAAGGCATCAGCGCCTGTATGGCCGCAATGGCCGCCGTAATGTAAAAAATCGGGACTCTTGCAGCCGTACCGCTTCCCTGAACCTTCCACACCATATCTTGCAGCTGGGACGCTGCGCCCGCCCCTCCTCCGGCTTTGTTCCCTGCCGGCGTTCCGGGGGCCTGACCGGTCTGCCGCATATCGGCTCCGCAGTTCTGACAGAAGGCATTTCCATCTTTGTTTTCCGTACCGCATTTTGGACAAAACATATCTTTTTCCTCTTTTCTTGTAAAATTGTATTATTATTCAGGGTTCGCTGCCGGCGCATCCAGAACCCACCCTGCCTTTTCCTCCACAGGTCTGAGTTCTTTCCCGTCATAATACTGCAGCGTACCCCGATCATAATATTGACTGTAATCGGTAAGCAAAAGAATCCCTTTTTCTTTCACCGGCCAAATATGATGAACCCCGGAGGCGATTTTCTCCGTCTCGCTGCCGTCATAGCAGCATAAGGTCCCCTCGCCTGTTCCCGTATCATAATCAGTCATGTAGTAAACCCTGTTCCCAACTGTCAGTTCGATCCGCCCCGGCACATTGGAGGCGATCTGAACGCCGTTATGATACAAACCCTTTCTTCCCGGCTCTGTTTCCTTAAAATAATAAAGCTGTTTCCCGGTCATTCCGGCCAGGCTGTCCACTTCCATATCCATAATCTCGGCTTCCCCGCCCTCCTGTCCGCATGGCTGACGGATCACTGCCTTTACCCCCTCATATTCGCCGTCCAGGCCGGTAAGGATGTATGCTTCCTTTGCGCCGGCATCCGCCAAAAGCCCCTCATACCCGCTGCCGCTCACATCTGTCTTTACAACGGACTCCTCCCATTGCACCCACAGGCTGACGGCGGCGGAGATATCCCGGTCCAGCAGAACCTGCGCCTCATCCCAGTTCATATGGGCAATATCCGCAACGCCATAGACAGGCATATTCTCTTTATCCAGGCACTGGAAAGCAGATACATACGGCCCGTCGGCCACTGAAATCCGGGAATCGGTCTGGCCCGTCGACGCAATCAGAAGCCCCTCGGCGATTGTCCTGCACTCCTCTGTCCCGCCGTCATATACCATCAGATCCACCCTGTTCCACTGTCCCTGCAGTCTGGTCTCCGACTGCTTTAACTGGTCCCGGTTCATCTGATAGGAAGACCGGAGAATCACTGCGCCCAGATCCTCATAATAATCCAGATCGGTCTGGCTTACGGTCTGCACGCCCCAGAAACGCTGAATTTCTTCCGTATTATTATAGGCATCTCTCTCACTTAAAGGATCCTCCGTCCGCAGCTTTCTGTCAAAGTCCTCTTTCACGAAATCATAATAATGCCACGTATCGATCTGTTCCCGCTGTTTTTCATAATAAATTTTTAAGGCTCCGTTCAGGTCAGTAACCGTGACCTTAGATGCGGATTCATCGATCTGTTTTTCTTCTCCCCCGTTCCCGACCACAGTCAGACAGTTGTCCTTCAGGCAGACAACCGTCTGACCGTCGTCCGATGAGAGGAAATCTGTCACACCTTCGGCAACGGGCTTCTGCTCTCCTTTTAAATCGCTGTACAGAAGCGACCCGTCCTGACCCAGACAGTAAACGCCTTCACTGCCGATCACCTGATATTTCCTTACATTTGTTCCCAGCCGGACAGGCTGCTTATTCCCCGGTCCTGCGCAGGCCAGATCATAAGTTCCCCGCCAGGCGTCCATATTCATGGGGAATAACAGAAATCGGCCGTCCGCCGTCTTCTCCACCTCTACCATGTCATAAGCGGTCACGTCAGGATTGGCAAATACCGGGCCGCCCACAACCTTTGCTTCTTCCTTCCCGGGCACAGCCGTCCATATTTCATTGTCTTTCAAAAAATAAACCCTGTCCGGCTTTTTCAGCCATAAAAAGACCGCTGCACAGGCAGCCGCCGCAACGACTGCCGCCAATCCCGCAAACAGAATTTTACGGCCGCGTTTTTTTCGGCTCGCCCTGGCGGAATCCGCCGGAGGGACCTTGCGGCCCGGTTCCTCCAAAGACGCAGCTAATACCTCCGGAATCGCTGCCGTCTCCTCCGGAAGCGGCGTCGGTGTCTTAGGAATCGTTTCCGGCGCCGAATCCATTTGCGAATCTGCCCCTGCGCCTTCCTGTGCTTTTTTCTTTATCGGAGCGCCGCAGCGGGGACAGAATGCCATGCGTTCTTCCAGCTCCCGCCCGCATGAAGTACAATACATCGCCATTCCTACTCCTTATTTTATTTCTCAATTGTTTTTATTTCTTACGCAAGACGCTTCAGCCAAGTTTTTGACCGCAGTTTACGCAGAACGCAAAATCAGGCTCAACCTTTGCGCCGCAGACCGTACAGAATCTGACGCCTGTTTCTTCTTTCAGTTCCTCCTCCGTCACCTTCCTGCCGCAGCTGCCGCAGAAAACGGCATTCTGAGGAACTTCGCCGCCGCAATGAGGGCATTTCTTTACTCCCTTCAGCACCCTGATTTGCTCCTGATATGCCGCAATCGTCTCCTGACAGACTTTGATCTGTACAATGCGCTGCAGAATGTCTCCGTTCTCCGCCAGCGTTTCCCGGATTTGCATTTCTGTCCCGGAGGTATCTACGGATACTGACATTTCACCCCCGTTTATCCTGATGCCTTCCTCCGTCTGCGCAGCCGCCTCCGGCCAGACATTCTCCTCTGGCTCCCCGCTCATCATTTCCGCACTGTCGGCCTGTTCGCTTTTTTGACGCTCTCTCTCATTCAGACAGGCAATCAGCGCTCCCTTATCCAAAGACTGAAAGCTGTCGCTGACCAACACGCCGATCTCCTGCTGCAGCGTTCCAATCTTCTTATTTTCTTCCGATATCGAGGCGTTCAGCTTTACAATCTCCGCCATTTCCTTTGTCTTCTGTACCGCGCCCTGGCTGGTTTCCGTCAGCGTTTTTCCTACATTGTTAAAAAATTCCATTTCCTTTCCTCCTGTCGCTTTTTATGTACTCTCAGAGTCTCGCAGCAGCCGCAAAAGCAGGTGCTGAGAGATTCCGGGAGTATATTTTTATTATTCAGCCTGATAAGTGTCCACCATCATGCCCACGTCCCGAATCCAGTCGGATGTATCTGCGCTGTCCATCAGCCTCCCTGTAACAGACAGATGGCTTCCGTCCATTGCCCTTGCCGCATCCCCATCCATAATCAGCTGTATTTCCTCAATAAGACTACTATAGCCCATCACCTGAATCGGCTGATCCAGAATCAGAATAATCCCTTCTTTTTCCCTCGGATTCCAATCCCAGGCAAATGTACGGTAAGACAAGGTTCCCGACAGCGTATAATTGTCCGCAAAGGTTTCGTACAGCTTTCCGTTCATAAATGACTGCCCTTCTCCGGGGCGCTCATCTCCCGCCTCGTCCTGTCCGGTTTGTCCGTCTCCCTCCGTATTCTGCCCGCTGCCCGTTATTTCCTGGCTGCCGCCGGCCATCGCTCCGGCCATACCAATGGCTTTGTCATACGCGAATCTCCATTCTTGCTCGTTCAGAAGCTCCCGCAGCTGCGAATTTCCTTTTTGATGCTGATCCACCGCAAACGCATACAAATATTCCGGAATCCCGCCGTTGACCGCATCGCAAAGCTCCCTGGTGCCCAGTAAAAGATCATAGCCATAGTGATCGAAGTATTTATCGTCCTCCACATAGGCCTCCACCAGAAATGTTCTCTGTTCCTCATGCTCTGTCAGCCACTGCTCCAGAAACGGCTGCCAGCCCATGTCGGTTCCGCCTTCGGAAACAAGTCGGAGCCACTCATCCAGACCGGAAGCCAGATCCGGCGCTTCGATTTGCAACAAAACAGGCAATTCCGCAAGGGCATATTCAAAAGGTACATAGTGTACAAAAACCCGGTCCGCATAACCTTTTAACTGCCTGATCTCATCGATCCATACGAACTCCTCCACACTGGGCCTGATATCTGAAAACCTGCCGTCAGGAAACATCTCTGCCCACCCTGTTTTCATTTCGTCTGACCATGCCGTTAATCTGTCCACCGCCGAATCCTGATTCTGACTTTGATTTTCATCGCCGGAACCTCTGCGGGGCACCGTCAGACCGAGTCCCCAGTCCGCCCCCTTTTCCTCCGTCGTTTCTTCCTGTTCGACATGCCCTTCACATCCTGACAATGCCGCCGACAGTAACAGCAGCACACAAAATATTACAAACAGGATTGATTTCCTTTTTGCAGTTTTCATACCTTTTACATCCCTTTTTATACTGTTAATTTGAAACTTGAGACAACTCGTCCAAAACAACTGCGCAACCGCCAAAAATTATACTATGGGATTCACAAGGTTTAAACATACCTTGCAAAATCAACGAATATTCCAGCAAAATTAACAAAAGAGGAAATTTTTATCGAAGTGAAAATCCGGAAGAATATCAACTGAATAAAGAATATGGCAAAATACAAGAGGATAACAAATCTGTTATCCTCCCCGAATATTCGGAATTCCTTTTTATACAAAGAACTCCATAATATATGAAGACTGTCTCCAATTTTCAACCTTCTTTCTCAAAATTCCCTATACTTGAATTATACAGGAAGCTCCTAATGCTCACACAGTCACAATATTTCACATAAATTCCCGATACATCCAGCTGCCGCCTGTTATTATCTGCATATTTCTATTATAATTTAGCATAGAACGATAGAAATGGCAACTTCCCTATACAAATACTTTCCAAAATTTAGATGGGTTTCTTTTGCCGGATACTCCGTAAAAAAGCTGTCCCGGAATATTTTGCCGGAACAGCTTTCATATTCATATCTCTTCATAATACATACGCAAAGGCTCAGCGCCCGGCTTGCCGCCGGTTGGGAATTTTCCTTCTCGTTGTTGAAGCTCCCTACGGCTCGCAAGCCGCCACAATCCTCTCCATAAACTCCCAGTACATCCCGCTGCTTCCCGTATGATGGCTGGTAAATACCGCAATCAAATCCAGTTCCGGCACGCAGAAAATATACTGGCCGAAATGTCCCTGGGCAAAAAAGGCGTCATAGTTTTCCGCCCCGAAGGTGCGCACCCACCACTGATAGCCGTAATCCGCCGAGCCGGTGGGACGCTGAAACTGAAGGGATGTGGACTCCCTGACCCAATCCTCCGAGATGATCTGCTGCCCTTCCCAGACACCGCCGTTTAGGAACAGCCGGCCAAACTTCGCCATGTCATAGACATTCATCACAAAACCGTTGCCGCCATCGGAGATGCCCTGGGCATCTGTGCCGCACTGGACGCTGTCCATCCCCAGCGGCCCAAACAGATACTCCTGCCCGAAATCATACAGGGTTCTGCCGGTGGCCTCCTGTACAATCGCCGCAAGCAGATGGGTGTTCCCGGTGAAATAATCAAAGTTTGTCCCGGGAGCGGAAACCACCGGAAGGTTCAGCACAAAATCCACCCAGTTCTCGGAGCCTCGCCATGCCTCCCAGTTATTGGTATCATTGGCGCCGAATCCGGAGGTATGGGTAAGCAGGTGCCAGATGTTGATCTGTTTTAAAGCCTCACTTTCCGAATCCCCGATCTGGGGGAAATACTCCATAATCGGCACATCCACCCCCGCCACATATTCCTTGTCGACGGCGATTCCCATCAGTGCGCTGGTGATGCTTTTTGAGCAGGAATGCAGTTCAAACAGGCTGGTCTCGTCATAACCTTCCTTATAATATTCGTCCACGATCCGGTCATCCCTGACGACCACCATCGCAAACACGTCCGTCGTATCCAGGGTTGTATGCAGCGATTCCAGTGCGCCGGTATCCAGGCCGTGATTCTCAGGAAGGTCATGCTGCCACTGCCAGCTCGTTTCCGGTTCCGCCTTCTCAAGCACAGCCTCAGTTTCCGCCATGGATGAAGCTCTGTTTCCAGCTTCCTCCCCGTTTTCCGCTCCCTGTGACGGCTGACCTGCCGCCGTTTCATTGGCGTCCGCATCTTGATTTTCCTCATGATTTTCCGAAATCTGAGCAGATTCCTCTTCACTGGCCCCATTGCCGCCCC
The DNA here is from genome assembly GCA_910579325.1 of uncultured Lachnospiraceae bacterium. GTDB lineage: Bacteria > Bacillota > Clostridia > Lachnospirales > Lachnospiraceae > Paralachnospira_A. The sequence continues at coordinate 20,524 of CAJTTU010000057.1, forward strand.
CGCTCTCTGACTGACCGGCCTGTGCCAAAGTCTCGCCGGAAGCATCACGGCCGCATGCAGTAAAACCGGATACCAACGCCAGCAGCAACAGTGACAAAAGTATTTTTTTCACAGATGTTTAATTCCTTTCTGTCAGCACATATAAATGTCATTCGTATTCATTGATTCCAAATCGTTTAAACACCTAGGCTGTCCGCCCATGCTTTCAGATCTTCCACAGACTGTCTGCCGTTTAACAGCTTACCTTCTATAATCGTCGTATCTGCCGCCACGCTTTCTTTCAGTCCGGCCGCCGTCTTTCCCATCCCGCTGCCGCCGGAGGTGGCGAACAGAACGACAGTTTTTCCGGCAAAATCATAGCTTTCCAGGAATGTATTGATAATCGTGGGGGCGATATACCACCAGATGGGGAAGCCTACAAAAATCACATCATAGTTCTCTACTCCTGCATTCCGGTCCGCGATGGCCGGACGGAATGACAGGTCATTCATCTCGGTCGTGCTGCGGGATTTTTTATCCATCCAGTTCAGATCTGCCTTCGTATAAGGAACCTCCGGCTTAATCTCATAGAGATCGGCGCCTGCCGCCTCCGCCAGTGTCTTCGCCGCCTTTGCGGTCACGCCGCTGGCACTGAAATAGGCTACCAGTTTTTTACTCATAATCCATATCTCCTCTCCAAACCAAAAATATTACGCCCAGTATATACTCTGGAGCCAGCTCCATGTCAAGAGCCATTTCATTTCCGTCAGTATTTTTCACACTCTGTTCACAAAATTCCAAATTTACAGCGCCGCATAATCCCCAGCTTTCATATTCCTTCAATATTTTAAGAGGGATCTGATACCGCTCGTTGGCTTCATTGATCGTCATCACATCAGCGCTCTCCTTTCTAAACGTGGTGATATCCGTGCCGGCGGACATATCTGTTTCAGAGCAGTTTTATTGTAAATCTGCTTTCATTAAATGTCTAATACCTATATTGTATTTTAAAAAATGCCTGATTTGCATTTCTTAAAATAAGAATCACAGCTATTTCTAAACAGATTTAACAGAATCGGATACTTTAAAATCTATTGACATCAGATAGTTCATATGCTAAAATAATTCAAAATTGAACAATACAAAATTAAATAAAATAGGAGAACGACATGAATTCAAGCATAGAATTTTCCAGAAAGATTGCCATGGCCTACAGTGCGGTATGTAAGCCGCTTTGCCAGGAGCTGAACTTACCGCAGACAGCCTTTGATATCCTGATGTTTCTGGGAAACAATCCTGCTTACAAAACAGCAAGTGATATCGTTGAAATTCGTTATATCAAAGCAAATCTGGTATCGATCCATGTGGAACGGCTGGTGCAAAACGGCTATCTGATACGCCTGCCTGTGAAAGGAGACCGACGTAAAACAGAACTGCTTTGCACGGATAAGGCACAGTCTGTCATCGATCGGGGAAAGCGGCTCCAAAACGATTTTTTTGAGAAGTTGTTTTACAATACGGATGATGAAATGCGCAGGATATTTTTGGCTACCATGAATAAGATCGAAGAAAATTTAGACGCAATCCTGAAGGAGGCGAAATAGCATATGGAAACTTTACTTATCATTTTGGTAACATT
>CAJTTU010000058.1 GCA_910579325.1 uncultured Lachnospiraceae bacterium
GCTTAAACTCAATTATTGTCGAACAGAAACAAGGAAAAAGAATTTATATTATGCGGTGAAGGAGGAATTGGGCGTTATGGTTAATTATTTTCCCGATTGGAATGGAAATGCGAAAAAGGAAACATTAAATAGATTAAAAGGGATCTATGAAAATGTGGATCAACTGTTTGACGATCGTTTTAAAGATAATAAGGCCAGCCAAAATGAAGCTTTCTTTAAAAATCTTCTTCAGGATATAGATAAGATGGCTGCCAGTCAGAAGAATGACGATTTAAGAAAGAATGATGAGCTGAGAAAAATGTTTTGTCTTGCCAGGGGGAATGTTCTTTTGAGAATGGGGCAGGACCAGGGCGAGAATTTTCAGGGGCCATTAGGCTGTTATCAACGGGCAGGCGCTGTGTTGGAGCAGGAATATGAGCCGGATGAAAAGGACTGTTTAAATTTGATGATCCAGCTTAATCTGGGGAAATATTTTCAGTGTCTGGGCCAGCATAATCAGAGAAGCGACTATTTAAGGGCTTTGGATGAGTTTGAGGCTGTACAGGAAAAAATTGAGAAAAAAGAAATATTTTCGCCTCAGAACGGTATCTGTACCGTCTGCAAGCGGCAAAAGAATGTTTTCTGGATGTGGTGGGGATGCTTCTCGGTATGCAGGAAAGCCCGTATATTCAAATTCCCAGTCTGGATCAATATCTGAGGGGACATCAAAAACCCGAGATCTGTAAAAAATTGAGAGGCGACAGCGCGCTGTATGAAAGGTATCTGCTTCATGCATTGGTCCAGCTGAGCATTGCCTATCAGAAAAGCAGGGATTATGGGATCGCTCAGGAGATCTGTGCGGCGGTATTACGTATTCAGCGTGATAATGTTGACGCCGCCAATAATCTGGGCATATGCTTAAGAAAACAGAGAATTGAAAAGTCTTTATTAGAGAAATTGGTCAGTGATTTAGAAGATGCGGGAATGGAAAAAGACAAAGCATATGCAAAGGTGCGCCGGTATCTAAATGTTCCGGAGTCCAAAAATGCAACTGGGGACCCGATATATGTAGATATGTCCTATACTGAGATATTTGCTGTTTTAAAGGGTAAAGGGAATCGTTTTGCCATTTTGCAGAAAATAAAATGCGATATGTACGATGAAAGTTCGAGTGCGGAGACTCTTCGAAAGATAGAAAAAGAGATTGGTACACGACTGAAAAAGAATCCTGCTGATCAGGAGGTACGCCTGTTGCAAGGGATTTATCTGGCTAAATTCAGAAAGATAGAGAATGCGCGGGAAGTGCTTCATGCCCTGTATAAGCAATATCCCCATATGGCAAAAGGCTCATTGGGCTTGAAAGCATATTACAATGTGGCAGGAACTTTGCTTTATCTGAGAAATTTTTATGAGGCGAAAAAATATTTTGAGAAGATTATAAAAGAATGTAAAAAAGATGACAGCCGGAAGGATGATAAAAGGCCGGAGAGAGAGAATAATGAACTGTCGGAGACGGAGAAGGAAATTTGCCTGCCGAAGCTTCCCCAGGGGGATTTGCTGGCAGAGATTGATCTGGGGTGGTGTCTGATGAACCTTGGGGATTATAAAGGCGCCAAAAAGTGTTATTTTGAGATTCTAAAGAAGTACAGGGATATGCCGGACAGGCTCGGTCAGTCAAACGAGATGAAAATAAAAAATAATCTTGCAGAGTGCTGTCTGCATATGGCGGATGGGTGCGGACAGGCTCAGACGGTTGTCCCGGATTCGGGGGAGAACAGGGAAACTTTGTTGGAGGAAGCGCGGAGAAACCTGGATGAAGTGCTGGAAAAGGAACCAAAGAATGCAGTTGCGTACCGGCATTATGGATATTACTATAAATTGCTTAGCCAAAATGATCCAAAATATTTAGAAGAGTCATTGAACCATTTTGATTTAGCCGAAACCAGCCAGACCGACGATATACTCGCCCATTCAGGATGGGTATCGGCAGCAGTGCCTTTGCGGATAGAGAACAGAGCTGAAATGGAAGGTGAAAAAAGGGAGAAGCTGATCCGCCGGGTGGAGAATAAATTGAAATATTCTTCCGGTACTTATTCCATTAAAGCTTGTGCAAAGCTTGCGTCTTTTGTTCTCTTACTGGAGGAGGATTACCGTAAAAAAGTTTATACCGAAGAAAAACTGAAGACCATGTACCGCTCCCTGGCCAGAATCCGTTTGGGACAGGATGAAGAAGGGTATGGGCTGTTCCGGCATCTGTTGGAAAATGACACATTTCGGGGACTGGAGGCCGTAAAACGGGGAGAGCTTCTGACAGCGTTATACCGTCTGTATGAGCAGACGACCCGAATTAAGGAAATATGCAGATTTCAGCCTGACGTAAAAAAATCGGATGCAGATTTTTCCCTGCCGGTCCACTATACGAAAATAAATACATTGAAAAAATTGCTGCCGATAGATTTGGAGCAGACCGGCAGGCTGCGCCTCTGGAATACTGTTTATATGAATGATTCCTTTGAGGGAGAATGTTTTATCGATATGATGAGGCAGGCAAGGAAAAAAAGGCTTAAGCAGGAAAAGGGGCTGCAAAAGAAAAATGAGACGAAACAGGATGAAAAGGTAAAAAAAGAAATGGAAAAAGAGACGGATAATGAAACGAAAAAAAGGCTGGCCTGGTATTTTCCCCATTTGGATGAATATGGACAGGATAAAGATCTGCTGAACCCGGTCAATGAAAATGTCTATGTATCCAGTTTCTCCCAAAATAAGAATGCAATCCATATGTGGATACCTTACGGAGATAATGCCAAAGGCTGCGCGGTAGTTTTTGCCGATGAGTTTTTTGATATTCGCAAGACAAAAGATACGCTGACAGATGTTTCTACATATTCCGGCCAGGAATATCCTCTGTATAAAATACAGTATCTGGATGAAAAGAAATGGAGAGAGTGGAAAAAGAATAAAGAATCAATTTGGGAGTCCACTGACGTGGAAAATGATAAAATAGGAATAATCCTGGAGATTATGGAGGGAATCTGGGATATTTTGGATGACCTGGAATGCAGGATGAGAGCAAAAGGAGCGCTGGGTTTAGAATGGAAAACCCTTGACAGGGAACAGAAAAACAATGAAGGGCAGGAAGAAACCAAGATGATACGGAGCTTTGTTTCCGATTGTCTGAATGAAGTGCGCTTTTTGATTAAGAGCGCGGAATATCAGTATGAGGATGAAGTGCGTATGCAGTATTGTTCTTATGAGCCAGAGATTCAGATGGAGGGGTTTGATGTGCCCAGGCTTTATGTGGAGGTAGACAGGGATATTCGTATCCGGGAGGTAAAGCTTGGCCCTAAAATTGATGAGCCTCAGGTAAATGAAATTGTTTCCTGGCTGACAAAAACAAAAAAGGTAGAACGGATTACCCGATCAGGACGGCATTATAAATAAAAAATTCCGGTTATTCCGGAGAAGGATTCCGGGATAACCAGAATTTTATATCTAAGAGTATCCTGTAAAATGTACCAGACAGAAGGCGTATTTACACAGCAATCTGTTTTGTCACATACGATGTCTGTATGATGATGCGATTATTGGGTTTCCGTCCGCTTTTTATTGGGACGAATCAGCCGTTCGCCAAGGAGAATCAGGCAGATAATAATAACGGTTGAGGACGACAGCAAAAGTCCCAGATTCCGTCCGGGCGCGTGATATTCCAGATGAATTTCGTGGCGGCCTGCCGTAAGGGGAACGCTGATCAGCGCGTTGGCGAATATCCGGATTTCCTGTTCTTCACCGTCCACTGTCAGAATCCAGCCGTTGTCATAGGGGATGGAGGTAAATAAAAGACCGTCCTCCTGGGCATTGACAACGCCGTTTAACATGGTGTCGGAATAAGAAGTAACCTGTAAAGGCTGCTGGCCTAAAATCTGGGTCATGGCATTCAGATTGTCATATCGGAAGATGTAAGCGGATGCCATCAGAGAGGTATCCTGTTCGGTAGTCAGCCGGATGGTTTCCTCCGGACCGCACCAGCCCAGATCCAGCAGAAAACCACGATCTACATGACTCCAGTTTTCCGTACGTTCTCCCATAATGCCGTCCACATCCTCCACCTGGCTGTTGTCTATCCGTACGAAGATATGCCCGGCTTCCTCCGGGTGAATCTCACAGGCGCTGCCGTTGGTGTTGACATCGGCGATCGGGTCCAGCAGATTTCCTGTCCCCGCACTGTGGATGGAAAAGGAATTCTGGGCCACTACAGGGTTCGTATTTGCCGGTTCCCATTGTTCGTTCATATCCGCGGGCACCATAAAGCCTATGGGAAGCGGGTATTGGTTTTGATACAGGAAAGCGCCGTTTTCCTCTTTGTAGAGCAGCAGGCCCTCCTGTTCTTCTAACGGTTCGGAGGAGAGCATATATCTGATGTCAAAGAGGGAACGGATAAAAGGCGTCATGCCTGTGACCGCATAGGCGTTCATGGAACCTTCCAGTCCCAGCGCCTCATAAAAATCTGTCAGAGCCGCATTGGCCGTCGAGGAAAAAATGGAGGCGGACGGGTATCCTACCCAGGCACCGTCGTTTTTGGAGCGCCGCTCGGCTTTTTCGAACCGGTAAAAGCCGGGGTCCTGCGTCCGGGCATGGTTTACCAGCTGCCGGAATTCCCGGGTGTGTTTCAGATAAGTGCTGCGTGTGGTGGTAGTGATGCTGGTACAGGCCGTATTGGCCGTCGTCTCCACCACGGCCAGACAGAGCATAAAGACCACGGCGGAAAGTCCCGTAATTCTGCGGTCCTGATACAGCCAGACGATTATCATATACAGACCGCACAGAAGCAGGGCAATGTAGAAAACATAAAAGGGTATTTCTTCACTGTCAATCAGCTTCTGGGCCAGCAGGATAAAAACAGCCGCTCCGGCGAAGGAGCCGGTGAGCCATGCCGGCTTGCAGTCCTTAAGCTCCCGTACGCCCTCATAGCACATGGAGAGCAGCAGGGCGATATACAGGAAGGACTGGCGGCAGGGCAGGCTGTTGGGGTAGTGAAAGCCATGCCAGATATAGTTGGGGATATTGGTGGAAAAGGAAAACAGCATAAAGAGGATCAACGCCATTTTTGCAGCTTTCTCTTTCCATGGAATCCGGTTGTTGATCAGATACACGGGAAAAGCGACCATTGCCGCTGTTCCGCAGTAAATATTAGGCCAGTGATCCAGCCCGATCTCGGTGTCTACCAGAGCCATATGGCGGGCCAGCATATCAAAGATGGAGAAGTAGGATTTCCATTCCTTCGGAAAGCTGAAATCGCCGGAGGCCGTCAGACTTAAGGCCATCACCTCAGGGATGACCAGACAGGCGGCCAGCCCGCCGGCCAGCAGAGAGTAGAGGCAGAAATCTACGAAGATGCGCAGATAGGAAGGCCGGACAAAACGGGCTGTGGTCTCTCCGTCCTCCTCATTGAAATATTCGATCCGGGAAGCGGGGAGAGAAACTACCAGCACGATAAAATACAGGACGCAGAACATGCATACCATGATGGCGATATAGTAGTTGCTTAAAATGCACAGCCCCAGGCTGAGGCAGTACAGCCAGCAGCGGTGTTCCTTTACCAGAAGCTCCAGTCCCAGAAGAATCAGAGGCGTCACCATAATGCAGTCGGTCCACATAATGTTCCAGTTGTAAGCGGCAAAATAGCCGGACAATGCGAAAAATATGGCGAAAAAGGTGGTAAAGTAGTCCTTTTTGCCAGATTTGCGGCTCAGGTATAATGCAAAAAACAGGCCGGTCAGGCCAGTTTTGAATACTACCATATAAGAGAGAAATTCGATGACGTAGTTCAGCGGACACAAAAGGATCAGCCAGTTAAAGGGACTGGCCAGATAATATCCGTACAGGGACAGAAAATTTGTGCCGAGGCCCACATCCCAGGTATAGGAAAAGCTGCCGCCATCCGCAAGCTTCTGCTTCATGGCAGAGAGGAACGGCGCGTATTGATGATACAGGTCTACCCGCAGGAAGCTGTTATCCCCGAAGGGGAAGATGGCATTGCCGGCAAATACCATGATCAGCACCAGGACAGGCAGGACAAAGGCCAGGATCAGGTGCATGTTTTCCTGCATTTGCTGACGATTGAAAAAATGTTTTTTCATAATTGCTGCTGATGATTCATACCTTTCTATTATATTTTATATTTTTTGAAATGAGAAATTTTGCATATCATTTATCTTTAAAAATAAACAGCTTGCTGGCCACATAATTCATCACTACCACAAAGAAGTTGGACAGAATTTTTGCCAGATCCTCGTTCATGTAGAAGTAGCTTACGGTGATCAGCATAAAGGCCATGTCGAAGGCCAGGGATAAAAGCCGGCAGGAGATAAAAGCTACGAATTCCTTTCGGACGATGGCGCTCTCCCAGCTTTTTGACTGGAACACGTACAGCTTGTTCACCACAAAGGCAAAGATCACGGCCACCACCCAGGCGATGACGTTGGAAATCAGATACTGAATGCCGATCAGGTTACAGCCCTTGAACACGACAATGTTCAGGATCGTGGTCAGAACGCCGGCAATCAGATAGGTAATGGTTTCCCGGTTTAACAGTTTTTTCATCAGTGATTCTAGCATGTTACACCTCTTGTAATGTTTTTATTTACATAGTATATGGCAAAGTATATTTTGTTCTGTCATAATATCCTGTTTGGAGTTAAAACGCGCGGTCAGTTATCGTTCAGGTTTGACTGTTTTAAAATATAGATCGGCCGGTTTTTGGCTTCCATGTACATGTGAGCAATATATTCACCGACAATTCCCAGAGAGAGCTCGATAATCCCTCCTAGAAACAAAACGGCGCACAGTGTGGTCACGTAGCCGGGGACATCAATACCGAACAGCAGCGTCTGGGTCAGGGTAATCAGGATGTAGATGAAAGCGCCCAGAGAGATGACAACGCCCATCAGGGAAACCAGCCGCAGCGGAACGATGGAAAAAGAGGTGATTCCATCTAAAGCATAGCGGAACAGTCCCCAGAAGCTCCACTTGCTGGTGCCGACGGTGCGCTCAACGTTCTCGTAAGGATACCATTTGGTTTCAAATCCGACCCAGGCAAAAATGCCTTTGGAAAACCGCTCCACCTCAGACAGCTTTAAGATGGCATCCACCATCTGCCGGGTCATAATCCGGAAGTCCACGGCGCCGTAAGCCATCTTTACATTGGTCATGCGATTGCTCAGATGGTAGAACATCCGGGAGAAAAAGCTGCGGATGGGCGCCTCGCCTTTCCGGGAGCTTCTGCTGGCGGCGCAGCAGTCGTAGCCTTCTTCAATGCCTTTCATCATCTTTGGGATCATGGCCGGAGGATGCTGCAGGTCTGCGTCCATAATAATAACCAAGTCGCTTCGGGAGGCGGACAGTCCCGCGTACATGGCGGCTTCCTTCCCAAAATTCCGGGAGAAGGACAGGTATTTCACATGGGAGTCGGCGGCAGCCAGCCGTTTCATGACCGTCAGGGTCTTGTCAGAACTGCCGTCATCTATTAAAATATAGGTAAAAGCATAGTCAGCCATTCCATTCAGGATTTTTTGGGTTTCCTGGTAGAACAGGGCCAGTCCTTCTTCTTCATTGTAACAGGGGACAATAATATCTACAGATGCCATAAAGTTCCTCTTCTCCTTTTTGCAATCACTTCCTATTCTAGTACAGCGAAAGAAAAATGTAAATGCCATTATTTTTGAAATTAATAAGAAAATTGTTCTAAATTCGAAGATCGGGGCATAAATATGTTAATGAGTAAACAGAATACACAATGGGCGAGGAGGAAAATACCAGTGTCAGAGAAAGTAATAGAAAACAACAAGGTATGTGTAATTGGCGAGATTGTGGGAACCTTTACGTTTAGCCATGAGGTATTTGGGGAAGGGTTTTACCTGACAGAACTGTCGGTCAGACGCCTCAGCGATCAGGTGGATGTGATTCCTTTGCTGATCTCGGAACGGCTGATCGATGTTGCGGGGGACTACAGGGGACAGACCATACAGGTAAACGGTCAGTTCCGTTCCTATAATCGCCATGAAGGTACGAAAAATCGTCTGATTCTCTCCGTATTTGTCAGGGAAGTGGAGTTTATAGAAGAATTTACCGACTATACCAAGACCAATCAGATTTTTCTGGACGGTTTTGTGTGCAAGGCTCCGGTTTACCGGAAGACGCCGCTGGGAAGAGAAATTGCGGATCTTCTGGTGGCGGTGAACCGGCCTTATGGAAAATCAGATTACATACCCTGTATTGCCTGGGGACGGAACGCCCGGTATGCCACCGGCTTTGAGGTGGGCGGCCGCATTCGGATCTGGGGACGGGTTCAGAGCAGAGAATACACGAAGCGGATCGGGGAGGAGGAGAGTGAGAGAAGGGTCGCCTACGAGGTGTCCGTGAGCAAACTGGAATGCGTGGAATAGCAGAGATCACCATTATATAAGAACACATTTGGCTTCGGAGGGAGAATGCAGCGGAATGGCCGCCGTGTTCTCTTTTCGTATCCTGACTCAGTACCGCTCCTGCCTTCCCGGGTACTAAAACCGGCAGAGAAAATCCTGCCTGTCTTGCCGCCGGAATTTCCTCCGGGCACCTGTCCGGGCATACGCTGTGCGGCGGGATAAGGATTGTATGCGATAAAGAGGTTGAATTGTGAATAGTGATATAGTATAGTAATTAGGACAGAAAGGAAACCGGCCCCGCAGAGAGTCTGCGGCAGCCGGAAAAGATGATAGTATATGGAATATGAGCAGAGCTTTCTGATGGGTGAACGCAGGTTCATCAGCGACAGAGGATTAGGCGTTCATTTGAATTACTATCTGACAAAAAAAACAGGGCGGACGGCTTACGATGCTCTGTACGGAATACGAATTGAGAAAAGAATACAGGGAGAGCGGGATGAGTCAGAGCAGACGCCGGCATTGTCAGCGTCCCGCCAGATAGTAGAACAGCTGGCAGGGAAACTGATGGCCGGGGCGGTGACGCCGGTCTGCATGATGGAGATTATAGATGATCTGACGGGCTGACAGAAGGGAATACACGAATGACAGAGAGCTACAGGACTTTATATCTTCCGGGTGAGGGAGAGCTGGTGGAGAAGAAATCCCGTTTCATCGCAACAACGGCTCTGGCCGAATCGGAGGAAGCGGCACTGGAATTTATTGAGTCCATGAGAAAAAAATATTGGAACGCTACCCATAACTGCTGGGCTTATATCACAGGCCCGGACAATGGGGTGATGCGGTGCAGCGACGACGGCGAGCCTCAGGGAACGGCCGGAAGGCCGATGCTGGATGTGCTGCTGGGAGAAAAGCTGTATAATATCTGTGTGGTGGTAACCAGGTATTTTGGCGGTACGCTGCTGGGCACAGGGGGACTGGTCAGGGCTTATTCCAAAGCCGTTCAGAAAGGTCTTGGCGGCAGCCGGCTGATTGAGAAAAAGCTGGGGCGCAAACTGAGGATCGGCTGTGATTACAATATGATCGGCAAAGTGCAATACCAGCTTGCCCAGGCCGGTATCCTGACTTTGGACACCCAGTATGCTGAAGATGTGGAAACGCTGATTCTGGTACCGGAGAGGGAGGTTGGTCAGGCGACAGAGCTGCTGATCCGGGCTACCGGTGCGAAAGCTTCTGTGCTGGCGGAGGAGCAGGTATGGTTTGCTGCTTTTGAAAAAGAGGTTTTACTGTTTGAGCATTGATTAAGATTCGATTAAATGTGCTGCCGGTACATTCCTGGATATGCTGACAAGTATGCTTTTTAATAGACAAGAGAGGACAGATGTGATGATGAACTATCAGGATGCGGTCGATTATATCGACCAGATACCCAAATATGCCGATTCTCCGGTGCCGGCGCACACGTTTTCGTTGATGGAGCTTTTGGGGAATCCTCAGGATGCTTTAAAGGTGATTCATGTGGCGGGAACCAATGGTAAGGGTTCGGTCTGCGCCTATATTACGGAGATGTTGGTGGAGCAGGGTTTTCGTGTGGGAACTTTTACCTCTCCCCATCTGGTCCGTATGAATGAGCGGATTAAGGTGAATAATGTTCCCGTGGAGAACGACGTATTTCTGAACGCTTTTTTACGGGTGAAGGATGCCAGTGAGAAGCTGGGAGATACGAACTATTTTGAGTACCTGTTTGCAATGGCTATGCTGATTTATCATGATGCGGGGCTTGACTATGCTGTGTTGGAGGTAGGGCTGGGAGGACGTAAGGATGCCACCAATGTGATTAAGCGGCCTGCGGTCAGCGTTATTGCCTCCATCAGTCTGGACCATACGGAAGTGCTGGGCGATACGATTGCACAGATTGCCTTTGAAAAAGCGGGAATTATCAAAGAAAGCTGTCCGGTAGTTTACGACGGATGTCAGCCGGATGCGTCGGCGGTTTTCGAGAGGGAGGCGGAGAAGCTTCATGCGCCGGCTTATGGGGTAGATCATGAGAACTGGACGCTTCTTGACCGTACCGGACAGGGATTATCCTTTCGTGTGAACGAGGGATTTTTGAAGGGGCATATGGTGCGGGTTCCTTTTATTGCCGAATATCAGGCGGCAAACGCTATGGTGGCGCTGACGGCGCTGAAATGTCTGGGCTGTCTGAAGACAGAAAAGGACGTGGAGCAGGCGCTTGCGGCCGTGGCTCATACGGTCTGGCCGGGAAGGATGCAGCAGGTGTATCCCGGCGTTTATCTGGACGGAGCTCACAACAGCGACGGAATTTTGAATTTTGTGGAAACTGTGGCGTCCATGCCCTGTGAAGGGAAGAAATATCTGCTGTTTACGGCGGTCAAAGAGAAGGATCTGGACCATATGACAGAATTTCTGGCTTCCCGTACGGATTTTTCCGGTATTTTTGTGACAGAGCTGGAGCATAACAGCAGGGCGGTCAGCGCAGAAGGGCTGGCTGAGAAGTTTCGCCGGTTTTACGATGGACCGGTGTATATCTGTCCTCACATTAAAGATGCCTGGGAGCAGGCCATGAAAATAAAGAAAACAGATGATATTCTGTTTATAGCAGGATCTCTGTATCTGGTAGGCAGCGTGATGGAAGAGTGTCTGGTGGGTAGTTGCGGAATTTAATTTAGGAGGAAAAGGATGCTGGATTTTGAAGAGGAACTGAAGAATTTTAAGCCCAGTAAAGAGATCGACGAGACTGCGGAGACCGCTAATAAACGGAATAAGACAGATCTGGTGGATATCATGATGCAAATGATGAAGGAGAAAGAAGAGTAGAGAGGGATGCCAATGAAATGTTATCGTTGCGGCAGCAAACTGGGACGTCAGAACATCTGTCTGAAGTGCGGCGCGCCGCTGGACACCTACCGTCTGATCGTTCGCCGGGCGAACAGCCTGTACAACAGCGGTCTGGAAAAGGCATGGGTCAGAGATCTGACCGGAGCAATCGAGGATTTGCAGCAATGTCTGGTGTATGACAAGCACAATATTGACGCCAGAAATCTCCTGGGACTGGTCTACCATGAGATTGGCGAGGATGCGGAGGCGATGGCAGAGTGGGCCATCAGTGAAAGCTTTCAGCCGGAGGATAATCTTGCCACAGTCCTGATAAAAAAAGTGGTTGACTCTGATCAGATCGAGCAGTGCAATATGGCAGTGAGGAAGTATAATCACAGTTTGTCGCTGGCAAACGGTGCGGATCACAGCTATGACCTGGCCCTTTTACAGCTGCAGAAGGTCGTCCGCATCAATCCTAAGTTTATCAGGGCCTATCAGCTGCTGGCGCTGCTTTATATTCATGACGGGGAGTATGCAAAGGCGGAAAAAACACTGCGGACAGCGCTGAACATCAATCATTCCGATGTGGTCTGTATGCGTTATCTGCAGGAGATTGAGGATAAGGTCAACCGCCGGGAGAGCGGCAGGGAGAAACGGGAAAAGGTACTGCTGGAAAAGGCAAATGAGAGCAAAGGTGTGGTGGTTCCTACATACCGGGAGGGCAGCGGCATTTTTCAGACGGTACTTTATGTGTTCGGCGGTGTAATTCTTGGCCTGCTGGTCTGCTATTTCCTTCTGATTCCCGGTATCCGTCAGCGGCTGCAGCGGGAGAGCAACGAGAAAGTGATGAGCTACGGAGATATGCTTTCGGCCAAAGATATGGAGCTTTCGGAGCTGAAGGCCCAGCTGGAGGGACTGGAGGCTGAGAAAGACAGCGCTAATGAGCAGCTGGAGGGGTATACCGGCCGGGACGGCGTGGTGGCCTCTTATGAAAAGCTGTTGAAAGCGGCGGACGATTATTATTCCGGAGAGTACGGCGCCGCTCTTGAAGCGCTGGAACAGCTGGATGAGACGGTCAGCGGAACCAATTATCAGGCAGTTTACAGAAAATTAAAAGAAAGCGTGAACTCGGAAGGGATGAGCGAGCTGTATAAGAAAGGTTACGACGCTTATCAGGCCAGAGACTTTGAATCGGCGAGAGATTATCTGACCCAGTGTCTGGTTATCGATCCCGATTATCCTGACGCCATGTTCTGGCTGGGGCTCAGTTATCACAATCTGGGCGACCGGGAGAAAGCGTTCCAGTATTATGACAGGCTGATCGCGGAATTTCCCGAGCTGTCCTATGCCCAGCGGGCGGCGGAACTGAAAAATGAGTAACGAGGCTGAAAATTAATTATCAATAATATACAATACAAAGGATGCAAAAGACGAAACGGTTTTGCATCCTTTGTTTTATAAGGTTGTAATGAAGTCGTAAGCGGAGGCGAAAATGACGGAAAGTATGTATGAGATTTCATATGAGAAAGACAGGGATGCTTTGATTGTCAGGCTTCCCAGAGAAGTGGACCATCATTCCAGCCAGGGACTGAAGGAAGTGACGGAATCCTATGCGGCGATGGGACAGGTCCGGTGCATTGTATTTGATTTTGCCCGGACCGAATTTATGGACAGTACAGGAATCGGTATTCTGCTGGGCAGATACAAATTTATGCGGGCGTTAGGGGGGACCATCGCGCTGGCAAATGTCAGCGGCCGGATCCAGAGAATTTTGAAAATAGCCGGAATATATCGGATTATACCGAATCTGGAGTGGGATACCGGGCAATAGCAGGACAGCGGCGGCACTGTTATTTAGAAAGGGGAAAGAGGAGATTTTATGGATACACAGGAAAGAAAGAAACAGGAGTCTTTAACACGGCGGGAAACGATGCGGGTGGAGCTGGAGAGCTACTCTCATAATGAGCAGCTGGCCCGTGTGGTGGTGGCGGCCTATATGACCAGGCTGAATCCTACCGTGGAGGAGACGGAGGATGTGAAAACCGCCGTCTCAGAGGCTGTGACCAATGCCATTATTCATGGATACGGCGAGAGCGGTGAAACACTGATTCTCAGAGTCAGTTCCTTTCAGGATGAGCTTCAGGTAGAGGTGGAGGATCACGGCGTGGGCATTCCGGACGTGGAACAGGCCAGACAGCCTCTGTATACCACCAGTACGGAAGGCGAACGATCCGGTATGGGGTTTATTTTTATGGAAACCTTTATGGATCAGGTAGAGGTGCGGTCTGCACCGGGCAGCGGCACGTTGGTCATTATGAAAAAGAGAATCGGAGCGTAAGGAGTGTGTATGGACGAAACGGCAAAACTGATTCAGTCTGCACACGAAGGAGACAGGTCCGCCAGGGACAGGCTGGTTTCCGATAATTTGGGGCTGGTCTGGAGCATTGTGAGACGATTTGGCGGGAGAGGATACGATCCGGAGGATTTATTCCAGATTGGAAGCATCGGCCTGATCAAAGCGATCGATAAATTTGATTTAAGCTTTGATGTGAAGTTTTCCACCTATGCTGTGCCGATGATTGCCGGCGAGATCAAGCGGTTTTTAAGAGACGACGGTATGATTAAGGTCAGCCGCGTGCTGAAAGAAACCGCCGTGAAGGCGAAAGGAGTCAAGGAGGCGCTGAATCTGAAGCTGGGCCGGGAGCCTACGCTGAACGAGATTGCCGGGGAGCTGGGAATCTGCGTGGAGGAGCTGGCGGCGGCCATGGAGTCCGGGGCAGAGATCGAGTCGCTGCAGAAAACCATTTATCAGGGCGACGGCAGCAGCATTCATCTGATGGATAAGCTGGAAGAAAAGTCCAATCCGGCGGAGGAAGTGATGAATAAAATGCTGCTTGGCAGGCTGTTAAAGGATTTGTCTCCCCAGGAGCGGAAAATCATTATCCGGCGCTATTATATGGAACAGACCCAGACCCAGATCGCAAAAGAGCTGGGTATTTCCCAGGTGCAGGTATCCCGGATGGAGAAAAAAATTTTAAAATCCATGCGGGAGAAGCTGTAAAAGGATCTGTGCGCGCATAAAAGCTGTAAAACCACACATAATAACACTGATTCAGTTGGATGAACAGATAAAGGATGTGTGTGTATGACGCAGGGAAGAAAAAGAACAGTGATCCTTGTCGCGATTCTGGTGATTCTGCTGGCGGCGCTCTGGGGATATCTGACGTTTACCGGAAGGCAGAGTGAAGACCTGGGATATCTGGTCCGGGCAAACGGATACGGGATGGGGAACGCTGCTGAATATGAATCGGGACAACGGACAGAATATGGAGTGAGAATTGAAAAAGTGTATGGCGCAGAGCCTGGTTTCCGGGCAGCGGAAACGGCTGGAATAAAATATAAAGAAGAAGGGAAGGACTGCCATGGCTGACACCATTTATCTGAAATTCGAGAAAAATGTGGAGGTGCACAGCCGGGAGGTCAATCTGGGACAGGCCGGGCAGATTTACTGCGCCAATCCGTCGGTTCAGGCAAAGTGCAGAGCCCTGAAACTGGTGAATATCCATGAGAATGAGAATCACCGGCAGGTATTTTCCGTGCTCCGGGTCACGCAGCTGATTCATGAGATGGACAGTCAGCTGACCGTCAGCAATCTGGGCGAGACAGATTTTATCGTGGATTATCAGCCTGAGGGCAGCAACAGGAGGGCCTGGGCCTGGACAAAAACGCTGGCGGTCTGTGTCATTGTTTTTGTGGGAGCGGCATTCGCGATTATGACCTTTAATAACGACGGAGATGTGCCGAAAATTTTTACGGATCTCTATACGCAGGTGATGGGCCGGAAGCCAGGGCAGGTGAATGTGCTGAACGTATCCTATTCCCTGGGGCTGCCGCTGGGCATCATCATATTTTTTAATCATTTTTCTAAGATTGCTTTTTCCTCTGACCCAACGCCGTTGGAGGTGCAGATGCGCACCTACGAGGATGATGTGGATACGACGCTGATCTAAAACGCAGGCAGAAAGGAATCGGGTGTGGATGTTTCTTAAATCTCTTTTTCTAGCGATATGCGGGTTTAGCGCCGGCGGAGTCATCGCCGCCGGCCTGTTTGCTTTTATCACGGTAATCGGCGTCATACCCAGGCTGGCCGGAAAGACGCATACCGCCAGATTTTCCAGGCTTTATGAGGATTGTATCGTTTTGGGAGCGGGATTTGGCAACGGAGCGCAGCTGTTTGGATGGCGGCTGTTTGGCGGCAGTCCTGTTATGGCCGTATTCGGACTTTGCGCAGGGGTTTTTGTGGGCTGTCTGATTATGTCGCTGGCGGAAACGCTGGACGCCCTTCCTGTGATGAACCGTCGTCTGAAGCTGGCCGTGGGGTTTCAGTTTATTATTCTCAGTCTGGCTCTGGGGAAATGCGCCGGGGCGCTGACGTCGATGTTTACGGGGATTGGGAATTAAAAAAATAGAAAATACGAAAGCGAGGATGCGGTAGGATGGATAAAGAACAGTATCAACAATATGTAAAGCAGGTAACGCCGACCCATAATACATTTTTAAATGTGCTGAAAGCCTTTCTCACCGGCGGCGTGATCTGCCTGGCCGGCCAGGGTGTGAATCAGTTTTTTATGGTTGTCCAGGGCATGGACAAGGAGACGGCCTCCGCTTGGACGCTGCTGGCGCTGATTCTGGCGTCGGTTTTGCTTACAGGCTTTAATCTGTATCCCAGACTTGTGAAATTCGGCGGCGCAGGCGCGCTGGTGCCGATTACGGGTTTTGCCAATTCAGTGGTTTCCCCGGCGATCGAGTACCAGAAAGAGGGGCAGGTGTTCGGAGTTGGGTGTAAGATATTTACGATTGCCGGGCCTGTGATTTTGTTCGGGACGCTGGCCAGTTGGGTGCTGGGGGTGGTGTATTGGGTGTGGCAGATGGTGTGAGAAAGTGATTACGGAATATCAAATACCGATATATGTTGATATCTGTGTATTAGACGTGATTTATTTGATAGGGAGCAATGAACTGAACAGATGTGAATTTATGGGCGAGGAAAATATTTCCTCGCTCGATTTGTTTGTAATGGGGATTTATAATCTTTGTGATTCGGGATTTTTTGTAGTTCTTATGGAGTTTGACGTGACAAAATGTCAGAAGAAAGGTATAATCAGACTATTGAATCTGCTCTTGTAGGGATAAATGTGTGGAAAGTATTGATAATCGACACGAGTATTTTGTGCGTATATCTTAAGATTTACTTTGTGGAATGAAATACATAAAAGCGATGATTTGATATATGATTAATAATGAGGAGGTGTAACAGGCATTGGAAACAAAATATCATATGACAAAAGAAGAAAATATTTTTGTCGCAAAACGGAATATTATCGATTATATCTGGAAAAGCGCCAAACTGGAAGGACTTACGGTGACTTATCCTGATACGGAGGCAATTTACAACGGGATGAGTGTGCAGGGTATTAAAGTATCCGATATAGTAGCTGTTAATAATTTAAAACATGCCTGGCAGTTTATATTGGACACACTGGATTATCCAACAGATTACCCTTTTATCTGTAAGATTAATCAATATGTAGGCGGAGATAATCTGATTATCCGGGCGGGGTATCTTCGGAATGTACCGGTAAGCATCGGTGGTACGACGTGGAAGCCGGATATGCCGATTGAGTCACAAATCAAAGAAGAACTGGAAGAAATTATGCGAATAAGCAGTCCTACCGACAGAGCGCTTACCTTATTGCTTTATATCGTACGTAAGCAGATGTTTTTAGACGGCAATGAACGAACGTCTATGTTGGCAGGCAATCATGTTATGATCTCTCACGGATGCGGAATTATTTCGATCCCAATCGAGCATCAAAGGACATTTACCGGTATGCTGATTGATTTTTATGAATCTAACAGGATGGACGAAATAAAGCAGTTTTTGTATGAAAATTGTATTGATGGTATTGAGTTTAAAAGATAAAGGGAAAATTTAGAAGAGATTTTGTAAAAATGTCTATCACATTTATAAAAAGAATGGTAAAATAAAGAAAATATGAAAAAGGGGACAACAGCAGGCAAAATCAGTCAGGAGGTCTGCAATGAATATAAAAGAAAAAGTGTCGGAGTTATTAAAATATTGTTCGTCTTATCAGGGACATACATATATGGTGGATGAACGGCGGGAGGATGAGTCGTTTCGGGTGGTTTTGGCAGAGGAAAAAGAAATAGCGGAAAATCTGGATAAGCTGCAGTTTATTCTGCTTACGGGAGAAGCGGGAGATGGGAAGTCCCATTTATTGCGATGCCTGAGAGAAAGACTGGAAAAGTATCGGTTTCATATTATTGGGGATTTTTCGGAACTGCCGGAAAAGGGCAGGCTGCAAAAACAGCCGGGCGGTCAGCCGGATCCGGGAAAGCAGGAGGTTATACGGACGATTGCCGATATTGTGGAAGGCAAGTCTGATCAGCGCATTATTATTGCGGCAAATGTAGGCATTTTTACGAAATCTGTCCTGATGTATCAGGAGCAGCTTCTGGATATGTTGAACCGTCAGCATGACAGGGTAAAAATTATTAATTTTGAAAAGCGAAATCTTGCCTTTGATCAGGGGGTATTTTCACGGATTGTGGAGACCTTTTTTACATATGACCGGGGAGCGTGTACGGATACGGACTGCCCTCATTGCCAGAACTGCGCTTATAAAAATAATATCGATTTTTTGTGTTCTCCCGAGGGGATCGAAAGTATCCGCGTTTTGTGCGATACTGTTTTTCTGATGGGGGAACATATTACTTTCCGGGAATTGCTTTCACTGTTAGCCCATCTGGTGACTCTCGGTGAGGGCTGTGAGGAGAGGAAGGGGCAAAGACTGGATGGAAGTTATGGATATGAAAATATTTTTGGGCTGACAGAAGATAAAATCTTGCAGAAAATCAGCCGGATGGATCCTGCCTGTAAGAATGATACGGATGTAGACCGAGAAACATCCTATATGGATGTGGAAAGCTGCCGGAGGGAAAAAAGGCGCCGTTTTTTTGAAGAGAAGAACATAGATAAGAAATATAAATTTCTGACAGTGGACTATTTGTTTGAGTTTCAGACAGTACTTAAGGAGTTTGAAAAGACGCCTTTTATTGCTTCCGAGATGATCAGGGAAGGGGTCTTGTACCAGCTGAAAAGGGGGATTGGCCGCCTGACCAGAAGGGGCGAAAGCAATATGGCGGTGAAGGTGGCCGATACGCCTTCCATGCTGGGAGATGATATCCAGACGGAGTTTGAGCTGGGAAATATGGATATTATCTGGCACAGGCATGGGCTGGATTTTAATGAACCGGACAAGGCGGCTGAGAGCGGCCAACAGAACTGTTTTGGTATGAGCTACGTATATGATGCAGACGAAGCAGACGAAGAAAAATTAGCAGAAATTACGTTGGCGATCGATTACAAATTGTTCCGCTACCTGATGATGGCAGACGGGTATTTTTATCTGAGCCATAACAGCAAGTCGATTGAAGAATATACCATCAATACGTTTTTCCGGAAGATACTAAAAAAGAAGCAGGGCGCCTATGAAAAAATGCTTGTGAAATTTGTGGGGCAAAAAGAAAGCGGATACTGTAATTTTTCTCTCAGCATGCAGAAGATGAACAGCATGCTGTACCGGGGGAAAAAAATAATTAAGCTGAAGAAAGAGGGTTGAGACTGTTTATGGATAAAGGCCAGGGGCAGGAGAGCAAAAGCGTATTAAGCGCTTATATAGGAATCGCTGGGCCGGAAACACCGAAATATCTGCTGGCAAATAATTTTTTGTCGGAGTTTTTTCAGGCGCCTTCAGAGAAAGATATGCCGGAAATGAATTATCAGAGTTTTAAAAGGACTGAGATTTTGACCAGCGAGGAAGATAACGAACAAAAAAAGAAGCAGTTAGAACGTTCCTTTGACCGCTTTTTACAGCGGTTTTCCGGGCTGGATAGTATTAAAAGCAATTATAAAAATAAGAGTTTTTATTTCCCTCTCCATCCGCAGATGTTGAAAAGCACGGCTTTTAACCTGCGGCATCTCCTTTATAATATGCTGCCGGAGATCGAGAAGGAGGAAAAGTTCCGAAAGCTGCAGGATATGCTGCAGGAGTACTTATATCAGGAGACGACGGGAGTAAATTATTTGCTCAACGAGCTGTATGAAAAGCTGTTTCAGGGGGAATACCGGAAATATCCATCTGCCAAGGATCCGGAATATGCGCGCCTGTTTAAAAGAAAGCAGTACAGGCAGGTATGTAAAAATTTTGAGGAAGATTTGTACCGTATTCTTGGACATCCGTTTTTTAAAAAGCTGGATTTTTATAAAAAATATGATTATCTGGCTACTTTGCTGAATAGTTACGTGATTCAGTTTATTATGAAAAAAGATACCGCGCCTAAAGGCGGCGGAGGCGGCTGTGTTTTATGCCAGGGTTCGGCGACCAGCCACCTGTTAAGCGGCGGCGCGTTTCACAGAGCTTGCGTTCAGGATTACGCAGAGCTGCGGGAAGTATTTCCAAAGGAAATGAAGAAATATTATATACTTCAAATGAATGGGGAAACGGATGAGACGGATCAGGTTTATGTATGGGAAAGAAAAGGAAAATTATTTGTAGGCAAGAAGAAAGAAGGAGGGGAGATCAGAGAGGACGGAGAACCGTTTCTTCAGTTTGTAAACCGTGTATTTAATTCCCATTACAAGGATTCCGCCGCAGAGTCTCTGTATGCTTCTGTAAAACGGGCATTCCGGATTACGGAAGAGAATTGCAAGTATGATTTTGACAGAAATAAATTTGTTACATTTTATATGGATGTAAGCCAGGCGCGGAGAGGGTCGATGTTGACCAAAATCTCTTCGACTCTGCCGACCTGCGGCAAGGATATTGCATTTGTTTTTCCAAACAACCGTTCCAGGCATAAATTTTTTGCCCTGTCTCCGTCCCTTCTTGAATTTTACGTGAGATTATATCTGGCAAGAAAAGACCGGACATATGCTTACCTGGACATTTTTTTAGCTGATTTGGAGGAGCGTTATGGTATCTGCACCCAGAAATCAGAAAAAATGGATGCGATTTTAAAGCGGCTGCGGATCAAAGTTCCATTTCAGGAATTTCGGCAAAACGAACAGGCGCTGCTGGAAAATTTGGACGAGATTAATTGTCTGGTCAGGCTTTCCGACAGTGGGTATGTGATTACGCTTCCGGAGGAAAAGGGGGAGTTCAGGCTGCTATGACAGAGCAATTTGAGAAATATCTGAAAAAATATATTTCGTTGCTGGTGGAAGAAAAAACAGAGTTTTTTATCGCCATCGTGGACGTGGAGAAAGAGTTGGCGTTTGATTTTCTGGAAAACAGAGAGGAATGCATGGATTATGAAACTGTGTGGTTTGAACGGCGGGATTATGCGGCCGCCGTCAGGCTGCGGAACAATCCCGATATCCGAAAGCTTGTTTTGCTGTCCAATGATACGGTGAAAATGATTGACTCTCTCAAGGATTTTGTAGAGTATCCGGTTCTGCCGGAACGACAAGAGGACTTATGGACTTGTCTGGAAGCAGCTTTTGGTGCGGCGTTGGATCCTGACTGCAAAAGAATATTAGGTACGGTATTGGAGCAAAAACAGATTTCGCTGGAAGATATGCTCGTCTATGTAAAAGACAGTATTAAACATGGCAGATGCAGTGCGGAGGAAATGACAAAAAATCTTTATCAGTTTGAATTCTGGTCTTTGAAAAAGTGGAAAGATGATAAAGCGCCCACAAAGGGGCAGCTAAAAAGGATGATACGAAATTCCAGCCCCCTTCAGTTAGAAAAAAGGCTGATTGGTGGTATGACGGGAGGAAATTCCGTATTTACGGACAGGGAACAGAGGACGATTCTTCGCTGTCTTTCTAAAAATGATCTGCAGGGCCTGTTTTCTAATATTTTTTATGATGAGCGGGTGGAACGGCTGTTTAAAGGAAATCCTGATCCCAGAACGAAAGATTCCGGTACGGAAGAAAAGGCGGAAGCCCAGCAATATAACAACTCTTATCGGTATGCGATCCAGGAGCAGTCAGAGGAAGATGTGTGGGAGATCGAAGCAGAGCTTTTCTCAAGAAGAAAAGTTGGGACAGAAGGAGAAAATGCATCAGAGGAAGATAATCCGCTGGAGATCAGTATGCAATCATTTATCTATCCTGACACGGATGAACTGAAGGAAAAGCTGGATAAATTAGTGGAACAGATAAACAATCTGAATTTTACGGAGCGAAAACGGACACTTGTGGAAACAGGGCTAGACAATTTTCGCACCTGTTTTTTGAAGGCGGTAGAGGAGGGAAAACTATATACGCCGGCCTGTCTGGCGCATTATGTGGAAAGCCAGAAGGAAACGGTCAGAGCTTATTTTGGATTACTGGCACTTTGTATATCAGATGATGGGATTGCACGCAGGTGTGAGGGATCGGACTTTTTAAGCCAGGTGCAGAATTTGTTTTGTAAGAAGGAAAACGGCAGATTGAAAATGCCTTTTTATCATCCGGTGATGGGACTTTATTATTGGAGGTTGCAAAAGAGCTATACGGCATACAGAAGGATGCAGGCATCCCGGTCAGACAGCTTCAGCCAGAAAGTGATTTTGGCATTGGTGGAAAAAGAGCAGATGGATTTTCCGATACGGTATATGCTGTGGGAGGGGAAATTATTCCAGTTAGATTATACCAGTCTGGGAGATTGGGGGACAGAGGTGGTATTTGGCAGCATGGCGGATTACACGGCAGGCTCCTGGTCAAATATTCGGCTTCTCAATGAAGATTTAATGGATTATATCGCACGCCACCGTT
>CAJTTU010000059.1:0-6587 GCA_910579325.1 uncultured Lachnospiraceae bacterium
GTATAAATGCAGGGTTTTTATTCATCTGAAGTTTAAAACGTGAATGTATTTCCAGCATCTTTCAGAGTATGTTTTCAGGATTGGTAAAAACTGCGAAAACTGAAAGCAGACGCGATGAGAATCCGGGAGTATATATAAAAACAGGGAGGAAGAAGCGATGAGCGAGATGATCAATGTTGCGGAAGTCTTTGGCGAAAATGTGTTTAATCTGGCAAAAATGAAGGAGCGGCTGCCGAAAAAAATTTATGCGGAAGTCAAGAATGTGATGGAGAACGGCGGCGAGCTGTCCGTATCCACCGCCGACGTGGTGGCGAAGGCGATGAAGGACTGGGCCGTATCGAAAGGCGCCACCCATTACACCCATTGGTTCCAGCCGCTGACCGGCATCACGGCGGAAAAACATGATTCCTTTATTTCAGCCCCGGATGAAATGGGAAATACGCTTCTGGAGTTCTCCGGGAAAGAGTTGATCAAAGGCGAGCCGGACGCGTCTTCCTTCCCTTCGGGCGGACTGCGGTCCACTTTTGAGGCCAGGGGCTATACGGTATGGGACTGCACTTCTCCGGCGTTTTTGAAGGAGGACGCGACGGGCGTGATTCTTTGTATTCCCACGGCATTTTGTTCCTATAAGGGCGAGGCGCTGGACAAGAAGACGCCGCTTTTGCGTTCCATGGAGGCAGTCAGCAGACAGGGTCTGCGGATCGTAAAGCTGTTTGGCAATACGGAGGCTACCCGGGTGATCGCTTCGGTGGGACCGGAGCAGGAATATTTCCTGGTAGACAAGGAGAAATACCTGCAGAGAAAAGACCTGATCTATGCCGGACGTACCCTGTTTGGCGCGCCAGCTCCTAAGGGCCAGGAGCTGGAGGATCAGTATTTCGGCGCGATCAGGGAGCGGGTCGGCGCTTATATGAAGGAGCTGAATGTAGAGCTGTGGAAGCTTGGCATCACCTCGAAAACCCAGCATAACGAGGTGGCTCCGGCCCAGCATGAGATGGCGCCCATCTATGGTACGGCAAATATCGCTGTAGATCACAACCAGCTGGTAATGGAGACGATGAAGAAGGTGGCCGGACATCATGGGCTGACCTGTCTGCTCCATGAAAAGCCTTTCGCCGGCGTGAATGGCTCCGGCAAGCATAATAACTGGTCGCTGGGCACGGATAACGGCGTAAACCTGTTAGACCCCGGCGATACGCCGAACCAGAACATTCAGTTTCTTCTGGTACTGGCCTGCATCATAAAGGCGGTGGACATCCATGCGGACCTTTTACGGCAGTCGGCTTCAGACGTGGGCAATGACCACAGGCTGGGAGCCAATGAGGCGCCGCCGGCCATTATCTCCGTATTCTTAGGCGATCAGCTGGAGGATGTGGTGCGTCAGCTGGTGGAGACCGGCGAGGCGGCCAGATGCATCGAGGGCGACCGTCTGCAGGCAGGCGTAAGTTCACTGCCCAGCATTTCAAAGGATGCTACGGACCGGAACAGAACCTCGCCTTTCGCCTTCACCGGAAATAAATTTGAGTTCCGTATGGTAGGCTCCGACGACTCTATCGCCAGCCCGAACACCACCTTGAATGCGATTGTGGCCGAGGCGTTCAGCGAGGCGGCCGACATTCTGGAAAAAGCGGAAGATTTTGATATGGCGGTTCATGACCTGATCAAAAAGTATCTGGCCGGACACCAGAGGATTATTTTCAACGGCAACGGTTATTCGGAGGAATGGGTAAAAGAAGCGGAGCGCAGGGGGCTGCCCAATATCAAGTCCATGGTGGAGGCCGTGCCTACGCTTGTGACGGATAAGTCCGTGGCATTGTTTGAAAAGTTCGGTATTTTCACAAAAGCTGAATTGGAATCCCGCGCGGAGGTGCTGTACGAGACCTATGCGAAGACGATTAATATCGAGGCGCTGACGATGATCGATATGGCAGGCAAGCAGATTATTCCCGCGGTAGTGTCTTATACCACCGAGCTTGCATCCTCCGTCAGCGCAGTGAAGGAAGCCTGCCCGGAGGCAGATGCCAGCGCTCAGAAAGAGCTGTTGATCGAGACTTCCGCGCTGTTAGCCGAGGCCAGAAAGGCATTTACCGCTCTGAAAGCGGCTGTGTCCGAAGCCTCTGCCGCGGAGGAAGGCGAGGCGATGGCCTATGCCTACAAGGATAAGGTCGTTCCGGCCATGGAAGCGCTGCGCGCCCCGGTTGATCAGCTGGAGATGATCGTGGATAAAGAGTACTGGCCGATGCCTTCCTACGGCGATCTGATGTTTGAAGTATAATATATAAAACCAAAGCCCGGCAAATGCGGAACTGGCGCATTTGCCGGGCTTTTTAAACGGGAATGATAAAACAAAGATTGAACCCGCCTTGGTGAGAGGCGGGTTCAGTCTTTGTTCTATATAATAATGAAAAAGGGAGGAGAGCTGGAATCCAGCTCTATATTATGAAAAAAATTAGTTAGTAAGCATTGGTCACTTGTTTTTATCTTATGGTGATATTATAGATGTCAATCATGTCAAGACTATGATGATACTGTAAAACTTTTTTGAATAAGTTTTGAACAAAATTTGAACGGGCAAAAGCATATCTTCTCACATATAAAAAGCAGGATGGTGTGACAGGAGCTGTGCCATATATTTCATAAAGTTGCGCACACATTTTGCACATATTTTGTGTTATAGTTAGAGCGTGTTTGAAAAAATCATTCCTGTCAAACACGTTCCGGAACAGTCTTGTGAATTTGTGAAAAAATGAGGTGGAACCATGCTTTTATTCAGTGAATATTTACGCGAACTGCTAAAGAATAAACAGATGTCTGTTTCTTCGCTTGCCCGGTCGATCGGAGCGGAACGTACACAGCTTTCCAAAGCGCTGAGCGGCCAGAGGGTATTGCCCTACCACGTTCTGGATTATCTGCGTCTGACCCCGGGCGAAGAAAAAAGGCTTCGTTCTTATTATGACGATCAGTTTGAAAAAGAAGGGACGCGCCGCTCCTATGAGCTGATCGACAGACTGTTTCAGAATCTGTCCTGTCTGGATTTTTCCACGCCGGCTTTTGAAGAAACCCGGCTGCTTATAAATCTGGAACAGTATGCAAGGGAACGGACCGTTTTTATGGGCGAAACAAATGTGCAGTTTCTGCTGCGCATGGTACTTTCTGAGGAAATGTCCCGCCCGGATGCCCGGCTGGAGCTGACTGTGCCGCCTTCGGATACCTTTTTGGTTACCGAATTGCTGCACCGCTATATGGACGATAAAATCACCATGGAGATCAGCCAGATTATCTGCTTTGACGCGGCATCCGCACAGGGGGCGGACATTAATCTTCATAATCTGGAAAGCTTTTGTCGTATTCTGCCGATCTGTCTGTTATCCGGGCAGCATTATTATCCTTATTATTACTATGACAACAGCGCTCCACTTCATTATACCGACCCGTTCCCATATTTTATGGTAACGCACAGCTGTGTGGTCTGTTTGTCGGAAGACGGTTCCTGCGCGATGCTTTTGCGCGCTCCGGATTCGATTTCCTGCTACCGGAGGCATTTTCATGCGCTGGCGGACAGAAGTCACAGGCTGATCCAGTATACAAGTGATCCGCTGGAAATTTTAAGCTCTTATCAGAAATGCACAGGAGCGGACGGTTTTTATATGGCGATGGATCAGCCCTGTTTTGGAAGATTTTATTCTGAGGATTTTGTCCGGTCCCATCTCAGGCAGGAGCTTCCGGGTTTTGCACAGATTTTATCGGCGGCACAGGAACGCTTTTCTCTGCTTCGGACAGTGCCTGCTTTTTATACGGTCTTTTCGGAGGCGGGCGTGAGACGCTTTATGGCGGATGGGACACTGGATGATTATCCGGTGGAAATCGTCAAGCCCTTTTCTTTGCAGGTGCGGTGTCTGCTGATGCGGCAGCTGGCGGAGGGAATTCGCAGCGGAGCCGTGACCGGACACATGTTTCATGAGGGCGTATTTCCTGATTATCTTGCCATGTGTACTTCCGCGGAAAAGGGCATCGGATTTTTTACAACAAGGCAGTTTCCATTGTCGGCCGGGCTCTGTTCTGTCAGCATCCGGGAGCCAAATCTGGGTCTGGCCTTCCATGGCTGGATGACGCGTCTGCCGGGAAGTAATCTGACGCTGACTGCAAAGGAAACCGCCGATACGCTGGAGCTGCTGACTGAACGGGCTGTCTGACCGGTACGAATCTTTAAGTTCAGGTCTCTGATTTGGGAACCGCTTTACAGGGAAGCATAGTTTTGCTAAAATAAACGAGAGCGCAATCGATTGATGTGACATGGCGCCCCTGCAGGGAGGAGCCTGTGTCAGAAAAGAGGAAATGAAACTATGGCAATAACTTATAAATGTCCTTCCTGCGGCGCGCCGATGGCCTTTGACGGGGAAAAGGGAACCTTATCCTGCGAATACTGTGGTACGGACCTGCCGGTGGAGGAAATAGAGCAGTCTCTGGACCAGGAGGAGTATGAAGCGCTGAAGCCGAAGGAGGGAGAGGAAGACGGAATCTTTAAAGTTTACCGCTGTACCTCCTGCGGCGCGGAAATGCTGACGGATGAGCATACCTCCGCCACGGTCTGCGGCTTCTGCGGCACTCCCGGTCTGATGGAAGACCGGCTGACGGGACAGCATAAGCCCAGCCGGGTACTGCCTTTTCAGATTTCCCGGGAGCGGGCGGAGGAAATATTCCGGCAGTGGACGAAAAGAGGGCTTCTGACCCCGGGGGATTTTTCCTCGCGGAATACGCTGGAAAAGATTACGGGTATCTACGTACCCTACTGGCTTTATGACTATGACACCAGTGTGACGCTGACGGCCCACTGCACCCGGATTCGCCACCAGCGTAAAGGGGATTATGAATATACATATACCGACCATTTTCAGGTGTACCGGGAAGTGGAAGGGGATTATGACAAAGTTCCGGAGGATGCTTCCGAGAAGATGGAGGATGAGTTGATGGAGCGGGCGGAACCCTTTGATTACAGTCAGATGAAGCCCTTTGAGATGCCGTATCTGGCCGGTTTTCTGTCCGAAAAATATAACTACACCAGCGCCGAGATGGCACAGCGGGCCAAAAAGCGGGTGTCGGAGATGGCGTTTGGGGCCGCCAGAGGGACGATTAACGGTTATGCTACGGTTAATGTGACGACACAACGGATCCATCTGCGGGAGAAGGCAGTGGAATATGTACTGCTTCCGGTGTGGATGCTGAATTACCGGTATAACGGAACCAATCAGCAGTTTCTGATTAACGGACAGTCGGGGAAAATGGTGGGAACGCTGCCGGTCAGCACCGGAAAAGCGGCGGCCTGGTTCGGCGGTATTACGGCGGCAGTATTTTTGCTGTTGAATCTGTTCCTGGGCGTATAGTAAGGGGGCGTTTATGAGAAAAGCAGTGATAACGGCGGTGATGCTGGTATTTTTTTGCATTCTGTGCGGTTTTACGCCCCGGATGCCGGAAATGTTTGACGGAGCGGATCTGTTTACGGCGGAAGAGGAAGAACGGCTGCTGGAGGAAGCGGAAAAAACGGAGGAACGGACCAGGACGCAGATCATTTTCCTCACTTATGAGGATGCCGGAGGCAGGAGCGCGGAGAAGTATACAGATGATTTCTGCGACGACCGGGAATTCGGATACGGCGGTGACGAGGAAAAAGCCTTTATGATGCTGGCGATCGATATGGATAACCGCGAGGTGTATGTAAAGACGGGCGGAACAGCGATCGCCAGGGTCACGGATCGTGAAATCGAATATATTTTGGACGGGATTTTTGAATGGATGCCGGACGGAGATTATGTCCGGGCGGCGGAGGCTTTTCTGGAGGCGGCCGAAAAAGCGCTGGAGGAAGATATATTTAATGAAGCGTCAGCTGACGGCGAATATGAATATGATGCGGGAGAAAGGGGACAGAACCGGAACGACTACGGATCGAAGCAGGAAAAAGAGTCCGTCACGGTTACTGATATTTTCATTCGCTTTCTGATTTCCATGGCGGCCGGGGGCACGGCGGTGGGCCTGATGCTGCTGAGAAGAAAGACAGGCAACAGGCCGGGAAACGCCGCTTATATGGCGTCTTCGCCCCGGGTGATTCGCCGGTCTGACCGCTATATCAATACTACGGTGGTCAAAACCCGTATCAATACGGACAAACACTCCGGTTCTTCCGGCGGCGGTTCGGGCGGCTCTTTCCATACCAGCAGCGGTGGCAGTTCCTATGGTGGAGGCGGCAGAAGCTTTTAGTGTGCTGTCTGCTTCCTGTAATCTCCTTCGTTTTGGGATTGAAAAAATGGAAATTATCGTTTAAAATATATCGTGGAAAAAACGAAGCAGACGCAGATGCGGGGGTATCCGCATGAATACATTTGCGGAAAGCCCGGAATGAATTACGATGAAAAGAGGAGAAAAGAATGGCACAGAATCCGATTGTAACCTTTGAGATGGAAAACGGTGATATTATGAAAGCGGAATTATATCCGGAGATCGCGCCGAACACGGTGAACAACTTTATCAGCCTGATAAAAAAAGGTTTTTATGACGGTCTGATTTTCCACCGCGTGATCGCGGGCTTTATGATT
>CAJTTU010000059.1:6623-22016 GCA_910579325.1 uncultured Lachnospiraceae bacterium
GGAGAATTCTCCGGGAATGGTTTTGCCAATGATCTGAAGCACACGGAGGGCGTACTGTCGATGGCCAGAGCCCAGCACCCTGACAGCGCAGGTTCGCAGTTCTTTATTATGCATAAAACCTCTCCTCATCTGGACGGCGCTTATGCCGCTTTCGGAAAGCTGACCGAGGGCTGGGATGTGGTCGACAAAATGACTCAGGTGCCCACCGACTGGTCTGACCGTCCTTCCACGGAGCAGAGGATGAAAAGTGTGACTGTAGAGACATTTGGCGTTGATTATCCGGAACCGGAGAAATGTTAAAAAGATTATCAGATCAGACGATTGAAACCAGGAAAAGAGCGGCGTTGATCTGTCTGGCATTCTGTGTCAGCATATTGCCGCTGATCGCGATCGCGCCTTTTGATCATCCGTCGGCAGACGACTATAATTATTCTGTGCTTACCTTTCACAGATGGGCGCAGACGGGATCGCTGCTGCAGGTGTTAAAGGCAGCTGCCGAAACGACGGTATATTATTTCAATGAGTGGCAAGGGCTGTATGTGTCTCCGTTTTTACAGGCGCTGCAGCCTGCTGTATTTGGAGAGGCAGCTTATATGGCGGGGCCTCTGTTTCTGTTGTTCATTCATGTGGCGTCTACTCTCTTTTTCTTTCACGTGCTGATCAGGAAAGTCTGGAAGGGGACCAGAAGCCAGTGGATGGAGCTGTCCTGTATCGGTCTTTTTCTGATGATTCAGATGATGCCCAGCGCGGTGGAAGGCTTTTACTGGTACAACGGAGCGGTCAATTACACTTTTTTTTACGCGCTTCTGATGCTGATGACAGGCCTGACCTGGTACTGTGACCAGTCGGGGCGGAGATCGGTGAGGGTCAGTCTGACCATCTTCCTGTCGCTGATGGGCTTTATTCTGTCCGGGGGCAATCAGGTAACCTCCTTTGTGGGGATTTTATTCTATCTGATCTGCGGCTGCGTCAGATGTGCTGGCAGAGAAAAAAAGAAGTGTCTGCCGCTTTTTTTGATTTGTCTGTCGGTTACGGCAGGTTTTATTTTGAACGTTACGGCTCCCGGAACCGCCGTGCGCCAGGCCACCTGTCTGGACAGGCCAGGGGTGGCCGGAACGATCCTGCTTTCGATTTCCGATACCCTTTCCTATATGACGGACTGGCTGCGTCCCTTTTTCCTGATCTGTCTGGCGGCAGCGGTACCTTCCGCTTATGGAGCGGCGCGAAGTTTTCGAAAGGAAACGGGATTTTCTTATCCATATCCTTTGCTTGCCGTAATTGGCGCAGGGGCAGTGATGTCGGCTATGTACTGTCCTTCGATCTATGCTCAGGGATCCAGCGGAAATTACCGTTTGATCAATGTGTCCTATTTTATTTTTGTGATTCTGATGATCTTTTTGCTGATATATATTTTGGGATGGATTTCGGTAAAGCTGGAGAAGAGAGGTTTTCTGGCGCTGGCGGATAGACTGGAGACGCTTGCAGGCAGGATCAGCTGGCAGTCTGTCGCCGTATACGTGCTGGTATTCCTCGTATTTTTCTATCCGACGCGGGAGAATCTGTCCGGTTTTAACGCGCTGACATCTCTGGTCAATGGCAAGGCCATGCAGTATGACAGAGAGGCCGATGCCCGGATTGCCCGGATTATGGAGGCGGATGCGGACGAGATCATAGAACTGGAACCCTTTACGGTGAAACCAAAAGTCCTGTTTTTCGAGGATCTCGACAGATCACCGGACAACTGGAAGAATCAGGCTATGGCAGAGTATTATGGAAGAAGAGGGATTATATTGAGGGAAGAATAATCAGGTATCAGAATAAAAAGAAACGTTTTTATAAAAGGGGCCATGATTCTTATGAGTCATGGCCTCTTCTGTTCAGATTTTCAAAATATCTGTTTTCAGAATGTTATAATCCTGGAATTACAGTGAAGATTCTTCTGCTTTTTTCCGCTCTTCAATCTCTTTTTCCATCTGTTCCACTCTGCTCTTGGGAAGACGGAAGCCGATCAGCAGTACTACTGCGCCAATGATCAGCAGAACGGCGGGAATTACCATCAGAGCGAGACAGATGGATTCTTTCATGGCTACGGAAGCGTCTTCTACCGCGATTGTCGCGGAAAATCCGCCGATGGCCAGACAGGCTGCCAGCAGCGCGCTTTTCAGTGTACTGGCGGTCTTTAACGGAATATTCTGCAATCCCATAATCCAGCCGGAAGCGTTCTTTCCGCTTTTCCATTCACTGTATACGGCCGTATCGGCATAGAGGGCGGAAGAACAGGAATAACAACAGCCATATCCCAGCTGCGCCAGAGAAATCAGCGCTACAACGACCCAGGGACTGGTATAAAGCATTCTGGCTGCCAGCAGCGCGGCCGCCATTACGAAGTAGCAGACAATCACGGTAACGCGTCCGCTCAGCATTTTTCCGATATACCGGCTGAAGTACGCGCCGATTACTGCCAGGAACGCGATAATCAGCATATAGCTGGCCTGCATGCCTTTGTTCAGCGCGATATATGTGAAATAATATACCACGGTTCCGGCTACCATAAAGTTGAACAGCCATTTGGCCAGATCTGCGATCAGCAGGCAGAGCAGAGGCGGATTGGCAAACAGTGCTTTTAACAGGTCCACCACATTTGTACGGGCACGTTTGGTCTTCGCGGCGTTGGCCAGTTCCTCCGTACCGGTATCCTCATAGCCTTCGGTCATCTTAAAGTGGAAAAAGTAACCCGCTACCATCAGCAGAGACATGGAAAGGGAAAGAACCGCGTAAGCGTATTTTTCCGTGAAAATTCCTGTCAGGATGGCTAAAAACGGCACGCCGAGATAGGACCAGGCGAATTTGGACATATTGTTCCAGGTAGCGCGGCTGGATGCCATGGCCACACGGTCATCCGGCGTCTTCGCCACCACGCTGATCAGAGACATGTTTGCCGTATAACCCCAGTTGTGCAGAAAACGTGCGCCGAGCATAAAGATGAAAAAGAAAAAGGTTGACACGGCGTCCGTAGAACCGATCCGCACATACATAAAGAAGTAAAATACCGGCACCAGCCAGTTCACCGCAATCAGCCATGAGCGGTAACGTCCCCATTTCATCGGCTTGACAGAATTGATCACGCCGCCGTAAATCCATGCGGTAAACGCGTCGATCATCGCCGTAACCGTTGTCAGAAACGCGACGCTGGGCAGACTGAGCTGCGCCACATTGGTCAGATAAAACGCGGAGTAATAAACTCCCACATTGGTCATCAGCGCGAAACACATATCGCCTACGCCGTAGAAATAGCGTATGGTTTTACTGATGCCTTTTGGTTTTCCGGTTGTTTGTTCCATAGTTTGATTTCCCATACATCATACCCTCCTTTACTTTTTGGTGTATTTATTTTAAGAATGGATTTCCGGCCAGTCCGTCTCCTCTGGGCGCGTCGTAATCCGGCCGCTTACAGCTGTATTTGGTAGAACCGTAACGAATCAGCTCATCGTTCACGATGGCATTCCGCGCTTTTGTTTTAAGCCCTGACTGCGCCACCCAGCTGCCGCCCGGCGACAGCGCGTCGATGGTTTTGTCGATGGATTCCCGGATTTCCGCTTCGGTGGTGCCGGGCTTGTCCATAAACTGTGTGTCAAATCCTCCCACAAAGCACATTTTATGGCCGATTTCCTGTTTCAGTTCGGCGGGTTTATTGGAAATGTGCATCGTATTGGTCGCCACGCATCCCATATCTGCGATTTCGCCCAGGATCGGCGCGAAATAACCGCAACAGTGATGCTCGTACATCACGCCGGCTCCGGTAATACAGTCGATTACCCGCTGCAGATGGGGTTTGATCAGCTTCCGCCATACTTCCGGCGACATAAACATGCCGCTGTTGGAACCGTAGTCGTCGTGCATAATCAGAATATCCGGTTTGTAATACTGAATCAGATACTGATAAAGGCGGATTTTATGATCTGCCACCGCGCCGAAAAAGTCATAGCAGGCTTCCGGCTCTTCCATCAGCGCGCACAGGGCTTCCTGAAATTCCATAACGCTGAATAACCGTTCCCACAGACCGAATCCCACCATTACCCTGGAGAGCCGGCGCTCCCTGTCCCAGTTTGCCGTATCTTTTGCAGCATATCCTTCCCAGTCCAGCAGGCTCAGATCCGGAAATTTCATATATTCCCGCCATCTGGTGATGTCCGGTACCAGATGGATGCCCGGCGTTGGATTTGCCCCGCCGATATTGGGCTCGAAAGTCCAGCTTTGTCCGAACCAGTCGGTAGCCGTTCCCGTGACACAGATGGATTCTCTGATAAAATCCATTCCCCGCGGCGCGCAGGTATCCATATCTGTGGCAATCGGAAAGAACTCAGGCTCTTTGTGCTGATAGGCCAATAAAGTGTTCTCTTTGAAACTTAATGTTGCCATTTCCTCTTCCTCCTGTTTTTGTTAAAATGAAACGTTATTTATGGTAAATCCCCATACAGGTAACGTATCCGCATGGCAGAATCTCCCCGTGAGAGCATGATGATCAATCATTTCGGTTTACAGGATCTGTGCCGCGATCGGGTAGGCGACCAGAGCGATAATCAGTATACAGGGAATTAAGATTAAAAATCCGTATCTGGCCATCTGGGCGTTGGTGGTCCATCCCGAACCCGTGCCCAGAACAACCGTCGTCATGGCCGGCGGCGTGGCATAAGCGTAGGTGGACATCATTCCCAGTGCTACAGCGAGAGCGCCGGCATGAATGCTTTCCAGAGAGGTCGCTATGGGCAGCGCCACCGTGCATACGATTGTTACCGTCACCATATTTGAACCGACATTTGTCATGACGGCCGTAACCGCCATCAGCAGAAGGACAAAGGACATTCCTCTGAACACCTCGGCCATTGGTCCCAGATGTACTTTAATAAATTCTGACAGTCCGATATCGGGATTTGTCATGGCGGAGCCTAGAGCCAGCGCTGAAGCGGCCATAAACATGGAAGGCCATGGAACGGATTTGGCCCCGTCCGCCAGAGATAGCAGAGGCTTGCCCTCCGTATGAATAATGCACATCAGCATCGTGCCCAAAAGCGGCGGCATAACGGTTCCGAAACTGCTAAGCCAGGCGGCCGCCGGAGAGATCGGTTTCAGCAGCTCCGGCAGGACCCAGAGGGCGACGACTCCAAAAAAGATGGCTGCGGTCAGCCGTTCTCTCCGGTCGCTGGAATGTAACGACTGTTTTAAAAAATCCGTATCAATTTTTCTGATGGCCGTCGTATCAGGTCTGAGGATAAAACGGAATATAAGCAGCATGGCGCCGACGGAACAGACCGCAGCGGGAATCCCTGCCGCCATATAGGCGGAATAGCTGATTGTCTGCCCGGTAAGTCCCTGATAACTGTTCAGCGCCATCAGCGGGAATACATGGGCGATCGGCGTCATGGCCCCTGATATACTGGCGGTGATAATCAGTCCCATCGTCATCAGCGCTGCGAATCTGTCACCTTTTTTTAAACCCAGCACGGAAAAGATTTCCTCATTAATAGTCAGGTAGAGTACCACGATCACGGTCGTGCTCATACAGGAACCCAGAAGCAGCACCGAGAAGAAATACAGACAAAGAAACGGCCATGGTCCTTTTTTCGCGAACCGGGTGGAAAGAAACCATATTGCGCATCTTCTGGTAAACAACGTCTGATTCAGAGCGTAAGAACAGCAGAATGTAAAGATCAAAAATGAAATGGCAGGATTTCCGATTGATGACGAAACAAGACTGTTCATGGATAATTCCGGCAGCAATGCCAGCGCCAGCAGACAAAACAGAGAAGGCCATGAAATCCCCACCGATATCCATAAAAAGACAGAGCCGGTGAAAATGCCGATCAGCAGCATAGCGCTTCGCGACAGCCCTTCAAATTGCGTTATAAACGCGAATACGACAATGATTCCGATTGCGGCTAACAGTTTTAACGCTTCCTGATACTGTTTTCCCATACAAAACCCCCCTTATCATAGCTCCTTGACTTCCCTCCATCTCTTATAATCATTTTACATAGTTCGACATGATTTTGAAATGTACTGTGATACAAAAGAAGACACATGGGATTGTGCCTGACAGCACAATCCCATGTGTCTTTTCAATCAGTTTATTTTTGCCTTCTGTGCAAGTTGTTCTTCTTTTTCCAGGGCATACAGAGAAAGTCTCAGATAATTTCGCGTTGACGGATCGTCCAGATCCCAGTTTGTGGTATCTTTTAAAAATTTGATCCGGTAGGTCAGCGTATTTTTGTGTA
Source organism: uncultured Lachnospiraceae bacterium (assembly GCA_910579325.1). GTDB lineage: Bacteria > Bacillota > Clostridia > Lachnospirales > Lachnospiraceae > Paralachnospira_A. The sequence continues at coordinate 12,896 of CAJTTU010000059.1, forward strand.
TGTAAAGTCTTTCCGAAGCCCGTTTGGAGGAACGTTCTTCTTCCAGATATACCTGTAATGTTTTCAGATATGCCATTTTATCTTCATCTTCTTTCCACATACGGCGCAAAACAGGCTCACAGGCACAGATGCGCTGCCGCCCCGATGCTTCCATCAGATAATCCGAAGCCAGATTATAAAATTCTGAAAATATTTCTTTGCCGTTGCTCCGGGCGTACGCAGCCTGGTCAAAAAAATACTGCAGTTCCGAAAGCTCATAGAACAGGCAGCTTAAGCCTGCGTGCAGTTCTTTTTTTCGGCCGCCCTGAGTGACCGTGTGAAAAATCTGTCTGGCCAGAATATATGGATTCTGGGAATAAAGCAAAAGCATCAATTCTCCTTTGACAATATTGCAGAACATAATAGAATATTGCCTGAATATGATGTTTTTTACAAATTTCAGCGCACGGGGATCTCCCTTTCGTTCCTTATCGGAAAAGTTAATCAGCAGTACGGCAAAAGCGCCCGGTCGCTGCCCTTTAATGATGCGCTGGAAATCGTTGACCTTATCGGGCGGAACCGGTTCTCCCAGAATCAGAGACTCGATAATGCCGATATCCAGATATTTTCTGGATTCTCCGGATACCGCCGCCGTATAGATGGCCATTCGCCGGGACAGATATTCCAGCAGACAGATATCTCCTACGTTGAATACCCGGTTACTTTCCAGCACAGTCAGTTTTTCATAATCATGTCCGTGAAATGTGATCGTGACATGCAGGCCGCTGTCCGGCATCAGGGAATCTGGTTTTCCGCAGAACCGGCGGACATTCTGCCGGTAAACGCAATCGGAAAATTTCAGGGCGGAGGACATGAAGTTATAGCCCTCCATGGATATCTGTCCGTTTTCCCGGATATATTCCCATTCCGGCGGTATGCCGTTTTTCCCGAAAGGGCCGCTCATGCCGAGCAGACAGTAATTAGAATCCTGGATCATCACCGGATTTCCAAAGGCTCGCTGCAGCAATTGCGCCAGACTCTGAAAATCATTGGACATAATCGCTCTGTCCACTTCATCCAGCCAGTTCTGGTACCAGTCGAAAATTCCCTGAATCAACAGGTATCCGTCGCTGAGCTTCATGTCCCTGATGAGAATTGAGCCCTGGTCGCTTTCGCAGATAATATCGTTGGAAAGCTGTGAGATATATACGCAGCCAGGCGCGTAATATGGAAGGGTACTGTTTAAAATCGGTTCGGCGTCTTTATCAATCCGCGCTTCGATCTCATAGTTTTTTAGACGATTCGCTATCATCCACATATTTAACTTCATATCATATAACTCCTGATATCATAATGGCGAGGTCAATCAAAACTACATGGCTAAACATATTATAATCTATCGCGGGGAAATTGCCAAACGAAATATTTTTTGCAGGTGACAGGAAGCAGCGAAAAATAAAAAGAATCCTGCGTGGAAATCAGGAATTAATTTCCTGATTCCGGCGGGATTCTGACAGATATCTATTTCACGAATTTATTCACCGCGTCCATCAGCCCGGTCAGTACCTCTGCCTTCTCGTCGTCGTCATCGCTGTTCAGCGCCTCCAGCATACACTCTTCGATATGCTCGGCCAGGATGATCTTTCCCAGATTATTCAGGGCGGAGCGGACTGCCGCGATCTGGATCAGTACCTCCGTACAGTTTCGATCTGTCTCGATCATGTTTTTAATAGAGTTGGCGTGGCCGATGATCCGGGCCATCCGGTTCACCAGCCGGGCATTCTCTTCAGGTGAATGTTGATGCATGCAGACCTCCTTGTCTATTTTCCTGACAGCGCGTCAGTCCTGTTCTCTGGCCAGTTTTAAAGCTTCGTTCAGCAGCTCCATATCCTCGGCGCTGATTTTTAAATTCGTCACAAGATTCTGCCCTTCGGCGGTGGTCACGCTGATCTCGATAATAGTTCCCTCGTGAATCGCCTGTCCCATCACTGCTCTGCCGAACATGGGGAGCTTGGGATGATTTTTGATAAAACGGTCCCAGAGATTTTTCAGCTGAAATATTTTCATGAAATTATTGTTCATTGCAGTTCCCTTTTCTGCCTGTTAATGTATTCCTGGAGTTTCTGTGTGTTCGATTTCGCGGAGTTCCGGGCATACAGCTGTTTCAAAAATAAAGGGGGCCATTCTCCGTCTGATAGGCCAGCGCCGCTCTGATAAAGCCTTTGAACAGCGGATGGGGTCTGTTGGGTCTGGATTTCAGCTCGGGATGTCCCTGGGTTCCCACGAACCAGGGGTGATCCGGCAGTTCGCACATTTCTACGATCCGGCCGTCGGGAGAGATGCCGGAGAGTAGCATGCCGTGCTCGGTCAGCGCCTTTCTGTAATCGTTGTTTACCTCGTAGCGGTGGCGGTGGCGTTCATAGATCGTCTTTTCCCCATAAGCCTCCAGCGCTTTGGAGCCGTCGGCCAGCTCGCAGGGATAAGCGCCCAGACGCAGGGTGCCGCCGATATTTTCCACGCCGTTCTGGTCCGGCATCAGATGAATCACCGGATGGGTGGTGGCGGGGTCTAATTCCGCGCTGTGGGCGTCGGCATAGCCCACCACGTTCCGGGCAAACTCGACAATGGAAAGCTGCATCCCCAGGCAAAGTCCCAGGAAGGGAATCTTGTGTTCTCTCGCGTAACGGATGGCCGTCAGTTTTCCGTCGATTCCCCGGAAGCCGAAGCCGCCGGGTACCAGGATGCCGGACACGTCGCCCAGCACCTCGCCGGCATTTTCCTCTGTCAGCATCTCCGAATCCACCCATTTGATCTCCACATGGGTCCGGTTGTGGCAGCCGCCGGCTTTCAGCGCTTCCACCACGCTGATGTAAGCGTCGTGAAGCGAAATGTATTTTCCTACCAGAGCCACCTGTACTTTATGTTCCGGATTTTTCCAGGCGTTGATCATGGCTTCCCATTCCGTCAGGTTAGGCTCCGGACAGTCCAGATGCAGGCATCTTAAAGCGGCCTCCGCCAGATGTTCTTTTTCCATGGCTAAAGGCGCTTCATATAATATTTCCACATCCAGGTTCTGCAATACGTTTTCTTTGGGCAGATTGCAGAATAAGGACAGTTTTTCTTTTAATCTGGCATCAAGAGGATGCTCGGACCGGCATACGATAATATCCGGTTGGATGCCCATGCCCTGTAAAGATTTTACGCTGGCCTGGGTAGGTTTCGTTTTCATCTCGCCGGACGCTTTCAGGTAGGGGATCAGGGTTACGTGGATTAAGATGGCATTCTCCTTGCCGATCTCATACTGAAACTGGCGGATGGCCTCCAGAAACGGCTGGCTCTCGATATCGCCCACCGTTCCGCCTACCTCGATAATGGCGATTTCGGTTTTGTCCGTCGTGTAATTCCGGTAAAACCGGCTTTTGATTTCATTGGTGATATGGGGGATTACCTGGACGGTCCCGCCGCCGAAATCGCCCCGGCGCTCTTTATTTAATACGCTCCAGTATACCTTTCCGGTAGTAACGTTGGAATTTTTGTTCAGGCTCTCGTCGATGAACCGTTCATAATGTCCCAGGTCCAGGTCCGTCTCTGCTCCGTCGTCAGTGACAAACACCTCGCCGTGCTGGATGGGATTCATAGTTCCCGGATCGATGTTGATATAGGGATCAAATTTCTGCATGGTGACAGCGTAGCCACGGGCCTTTAAAAGGCGTCCTAAGGATGCGGCGGTGATTCCCTTTCCCAGTCCGGAAACAACGCCGCCGGTAACAAAGACGTACTTTACGGGCATTTTTTTGTCCTCCTAATTATAGTTCCGCAACTCTCCTCCCAGGCTCTCCGGATATTCTCCGGGGCTTGTCCGGTCTGTTGCTGTTTTTGATATTATCTGAGATGCGCAAAAACAAAACACATTCGATTATACATCGGCAGTTCATTTATTTCCAGCGCTTTTTACAAGATTTTTCTCTCAATTTATAAAAGTTTTAAAAATAAGGGAAATATTTCATATTCTCCCGCTTGATTTATATTGGAACAATCTCTATAATGATTACATGAAAGCAAGCCGGTCAGGTACGGATGCGGCGCGCTTTAGTTTTAGCACAAGGAGAAAATGGATGAGTTCGCAGAATAATAAGGATGACGGGGGCGGGAAGCTTCCTAAAAATAGTCAGGGCGTGCTGATCATGGTGATTGCCGCCATTCTGACCCTGTTCAGCGTGTCGCTGCTGGGCAGCATGATGGACCGGAATACGGAGGAGATCACTTACGACGAATTTCTGGACATGGTGGAGGAAGGAAAGATTAAAAGCGTGTCCATCGAGGAGTCCCGGTCCCGTCTGGTAGTGACGCCGAAGACAGAGAAGGAAATCGCGGCGGAGCAGGCGAAGGGAGAGAAGGAGACGGAGCAGGCGAAAGGGGAAACCGAATCATCGGCGCAGGATCTGTATGATTATTATATGTCCACTGCCGGCAGCGAGACCTTTACCGTGGTGATGGCGGAGGAGAGCGATCAGCTGGTTCCCCGTCTGCGGGAGGCGAATGTGAAGTTTAAGGGCGTAGTGGCGGATTCCAGTTCCGCCATACTGGATTTTCTTCTGATATACGTGTTTCCCATTATTCTTGTGTGGGTTGTGCTGATGGTGTTTATGAGAAGGACCGGAGGAGGCGGCGTCATGGGCGTGGGCAAGTCCAATGCCAAGGTTTATGTTCAGAAGGAGACGGGTGTTACCTTTAAGGATGTAGCCGGACAGGACGAGGCAAAAGAGTCTCTGACAGAGATCGTGGATTTTCTTCACAATCCGGCCAGATATGTGGAGATTGGCGCGAAGCTGCCTAAAGGCGCGCTGCTGGTAGGCCCGCCCGGAACCGGAAAGACGCTGCTGGCCAAAGCGGTGGCGGGCGAGGCGAATGTGCCCTTTTTCTCTCTGTCAGGTTCTGATTTTGTGGAGATGTTCGTGGGAGTGGGCGCGTCAAGAGTTCGGGATCTGTTTAAGCAGGCCCAGCAGAACGCCCCCTGTATTATCTTTATCGACGAGATCGACGCTATCGGCAAAAGCCGTGACAGTCGTTATGGCGGCGGGAATGACGAGCGGGAGCAGACGCTGAATCAGCTGCTGTCCGAGATGGACGGTTTTGATCCGGCCAAAGGCGTGTTTATTCTGGCGGCCACCAACAGGCCGGAGATTCTGGACAAAGCGCTGCTGCGTCCGGGACGTTTTGACAGGCGGATTATCGTGGACCGTCCGGATCTGAAAGGGCGGATCAATACATTAAAAGTACATTCCAAAAATGTAGCGCTGGATGATACCGTGGATCTGGAAGCGATTGCCCTGGCTACTTCCGGAGCGGTGGGTTCCGATCTGGCGAATATGATTAACGAGGCGGCCATCAATGCGGTGAAACAGGGCCGTAAGGTGGTATCTCAGTCCGATCTGTTCGACGCGGTGGAACAGGTATTGGTAGGCAAAGAGAAAAAAGACCGGGTGATGAGCGCCGAGGAGCGGAAGATTGTGTCTTACCATGAGGTAGGGCATGCCCTGATCAGCGCTTTGCAGAAGGATTCGGAGCCGGTACAGAAGATTACCATTATTCCCAGGACTATGGGCGCTCTGGGTTATGTGCTGAATGTGCCTGAGGAAGAAAAATATCTGAATTCCAAATCTGAGCTTCAAAACCTGCTGGTGAAATATCTGGGCGGCCGCGCGGCGGAAGAACTGGTATTTGATACGGTGACCACAGGGGCGTCAAACGATATCGAGAAGGCTACCAGTATCGCCAGGTCCATGGTGACTCAGTATGGTATGTCTTCGGAATTCGGCCTGATGGGGCTGGAATCCGTGGAAAATCGTTATTTGGACGGACGGGCGGTGCTGAACTGTGCCGATGCCACGGCTGCCGGTGTGGACGACGTGGTGATGAAGATGCTGAAAGAAGCCTATGAGGAAGCGAAGCGGCTGCTGTCGGAAAACCGCAGGGCCCTTGATCTGATCGCCGGTTTCCTGATCGAGAAAGAGACGATCACCGGCAAGGAGTTTATGGATATTTTCCATAAGGTGCAGAACGGCGAGGAGATCTTCCCGGAGAAGGAGGAGGAAGCAGAGGCAGAAACTGTATCGGAAGAGGCTTCTCCGGACGATGCTTCCGTTATAAAAGACGCTTCGGAAAACGAGATATAACAGAGCTGACCTGCAATCCTTTGAACAGAGGAGTTTGATAAATGGATCATTCTAATACGGTGATTTCCCATGCGGAAACGACGGAGTCCATGACTTCCATGGACTCCTCAAAAACGGACGTATTTAATATTGAGGAAGAGCTGAAAAAGCTTCCTTCATCCCCCGGCGTATATCTGATGCATGACGCCGGGGGCGTTATTATTTATATCGGAAAGGCCATCAGTCTGAAAAACCGCGTCCGCCAGTATTTTCAGAGCAGCCGGAACAAGTCGCCAAAGATTTTAAAGATGGTGTCTTTGATTAAATGGTTTGAATATATCGTCACGGATTCGGAGCTGGAAGCGCTGGTGCTGGAGAGCAATCTGATCAAAGAATATCGTCCCAAATATAACACGATGCTGAAGGACGATAAAAATTATCCCTATATTCGGGTGACGCTGGAGGAAGCGTACCCCCGTATTCTGTATTCTCACACGATGAAAAAGGACAAATCGAAGTATTATGGCCCTTATACCAGCGGAGAGGCGGTGCGGAATACGATCAGGCTTTTACATAAGCTGTATCGGCTGCGCACCTGCAATAAAAATCTGCCCAGGGAGCAGGGGACGGACCGACCATGCCTGAACTATCATATGAAGCAGTGCCAGGCGCCCTGTCAGGGCTATGTCACGAAGGAAGAATATGCCCGGTCTGTTTCGTCGGCGCTGGATTTTCTGAATGGCAAAAGCTTTGACAGAATCGCCGGGGAACTGGAAGAAAAGATGCATAAAGCTGCCGAAGAGATGGATTTTGAAGCCGCTGCTAATTATCGGGATCTGTTGTACGACGTGCAGAAAATCGCGGAGAAACAGAAGGTAACCGACAGCGGGCTGGAAGATCGGGATATTATCGCTCTGGCTATCGAGGGAGAGGACGCGGTATGCCAGGTGTTTTTTGTCCGGGAAGGCCGGCTGATCGGACGGGATCATTTCCATCTGGCCGTGGCTGTCGGGGATACACAGACCCAGGTGCTGACAGAGTTTGTTAAACAGTTTTACAGCGGTACGCCTTTTGTGCCCCGGGAGTTGTTTCTGCCTTTTGATATTGAGGAGCGAGAACTGATCGAGGGCTGGCTTGGGTCCAGACGGGGGCAGAAGGTTACGCTCCGCGTGCCGAAAAAGGGGGAAAAGCATAAACTGGTGGAGTTGGCGGAGCGGAACGCGCAGATGATTCTGGGTCAGAATAAGGAGAAGATGAAACGGGAAGCTATGCGGACCACCGGGGCGGTGAGAGAAATTTCCGAGCTGCTGGGTCTGCCTGGCCTTGTCCGGATGGAGGCATTCGATATTTCGAATATCAGCGGGTTTGAGTCGGTGGGTTCCATGGTGGTATTCGAGAATGGACGGCCCAAGCGCAACGATTACCGGAAGTTCAGGATTAAGTGGGTGAAGGGACCCAATGATTATGCGTCCATGAATGAGGTGCTGACCAGAAGGTTTGTCCATGGGATGGAGGAACGGAAACAGCTGAAACGCAAGGAAGCGGAGCCGGGACAGCCGGGGCAGGAAACGGTCGGACAGGAACGGTCAGGAATGGAACAGGGGACGACAAAAGTTGCCGAAAGCACCGTATACGGCAGTTTTACCCGTTTCCCTGATCTGATTATGATGGACGGCGGCAAAGGGCAGGTGAATATCGCTCTGGAGGTGCTGGAGCGGCTGGGTCTGCGCATCCCGGTCTGCGGCATGGTAAAGGACGACCGGCACAGGACCAGAGGACTGTATTATAACGGCGTGGAGCTGCCCATCGATACCCATTCGGAAGGATTCCGGCTTATTACCCGGATCCAGGACGAGGCCCATCGGTTCGCCATCGAATATCACAGAAGTCTGCGGAGCAAAAGTCAGGTCCATTCTATTCTGGATGACATTCCCGGTATCGGTCCTGCCAGACGAAAAGCGTTGATGAGAACCTTTGCCTCCCTGGACGAGGTGAGAGGGGCATCGGTGGAGGAGCTGCTGGAAATTCCTGAGATGAACCGGAAAGCAGCGGAAAGTGTATGGAAGTTTTTTCACGATACGAAAAATGGTCAGGAAACGGTTAAAGTAACTGTTGACAATCTGACCGACATATGATATAACAGTAAGGCGGGTTTTTACCTGCCCATAGATAGGGGTGTAGTTCAGTCGGTAGAACGTTGGTCTCCAAAACCAAATGTCGAGGGTTCGAGTCCTTCCGCCCCTGGGAAAGCCATATTCGTTCGGGTAGAGATATTCGGAGGAATATGGCTTTTTTGTTTGTTATTATTTTTTGGAAAGTTCTTCCCGCTGCTTTTTAAGAGTGTCTAAGGACAGCCAGCCGGTCCGTTCGTTCTTATCTTTAGTGCAGGGGAATTGTTTCGCCCCTATTCTTTTAAATCGTTTGTATAATAATTACTAATATGATAGTATAACTGTAAGCGGTTAACTAACAGATGTAGTAGAAAGGAGAGGAACATGGGATATTTGTTATATTTGGCAGGTATGGTGGTTTGTGTGTTATGGGGAATCAGCTCGGAGAGACTTGGTAATTTTATTGATATGACCAGCTTTGAGTTTGTAGTGATTCCCAGTATTCTGCTGCTGGTCTGCACGGGGTATGGAAAAGATTTCATAAGAGCTTTTATATGTCTGGTTAAGAAAGAAGCATGTACAAAAAAACAGATCAAGAGCAGTGCGAAGGCCGTGAAAATGGTATGCGTATCCAGTTTGATCTTTGGAGGCCTGGGAGTCGTGATCAGCCTGATTAACGCGCTGCATAGCTTTAACATCGATTCGTCGGCGATGCCCTTTGTCGCTTGGGATGTATCCGTTGCTTTAATTTCGATCTTTTATGCCCTGATCATAAACGCTGTGCTGGCGCCGGTGTATATTATGGTAAAGAGGCTGAGTCTGGGGCAGGAGGAGAAAGCGGAACTTAAGCTTCAGAGAAAGGCGCCCGGTATCCGT
>CAJTTU010000060.1:0-20413 GCA_910579325.1 uncultured Lachnospiraceae bacterium
GATCCCATGGTACAGGAACGGTGCCGATGACCACTGCCCTTTTATTATAGAGGGTTGGTGGTTATTTTTCTATCCACTATCTTATTTGACGCTTACGTTGATTCATCTACTTACAATAAAAAAATTTTTCAAATTATATCTTAAAAATTACATATAAAAATATCTGTTCTATAAAATATTCCAAAAAGCAGTCAGGAACCGCCTGATTTCCTGACTGCCTCAAAAAATACCACATGGTATATACCCACATACCAAGCTAAACAAGATATTTATCCCTGTCTCACTCTTTTTCTCCTGTCCACACATAAAAAACTCATCAAATAATACCCCGCCGTCAGCAGCAGCGGATAAATCAGAATATGGCTGGAAGTGACAACAACCCTTAAGAATAATGTGATCCCATCAGGCAAATTCCATTGATAAAATGAAAACAATGTCTATCCACACATTCCATCAGCAGATACGTCAATGCATAAAACACCGTCACACTGATTAGGTCATCCCGGACAGAATGCTCCGTTTTCCCGGAGTTCCATATCCCCAGTACATTGCCCAGGCCAAAAAAGAACAGCATCAGGGCTGACGCCCCCATTACCTCCGATCCATGTAAAAACTGTACCGTGCCGATTCCGATACACAGGATATAGGACAGGAGAAATAAAATCAAAGTTTGTCTCAGATACATATAAAAATATTTCCTATTCATCCGCCACCTCCACTAAACATTTATGTTCTTTTGTTTTTCTATCATAAGTAATTCCCGCCAAAAACACCTTCCCGGTATACTTCGGCTTTTCACCCAATTTCCCTTTCAGGCGTAAAATATATTTCTTTTCCTTGATCTGCCGGATCGCCTCCTCCGGTGAACTATCCACCTTTAATTCCAAAATTAACGCATTATCACTTCTGCAGTCCGGATAAAATATAAAGTCCACATACCCCTCTCCCGCTTTATCTTCCCGCTCCACACGGTATTTATCCCTTGCCGATAAATATACAAGATTCACCACCGCCGACAGCTCAATCTCACTATTATAAGAAAAAATCGGTGATTCCGTATCATGGGCATATTTTAAAACCGCTGCCATCGTTTCCGTATCTTTCGCAAAAGTGGCTTTCAGCATCCTGGCGGATTCCCTGGCCAGCCGGTTGATATAGCCCAGCCCTTCTTCCTTTTTCATCATGGAAGCATAACCGCACATCAGCTCCCGGTTGGGAATCATAACTTCACCGTTTTCGTAAGTCAATAAGCCGTAAACCACCATCGCCGAATAAATCTCATCCTTTGTTTCCAGCTGCCGCGATACGGCGGCATATTCCTGTATATCGGCGGCTACTCCGCCTCCGGCAAATAAGATTGCCAGGTCGTCCCGTATATCTGCCACATTATCCTTCACATAACCAATGATCGAATCATAGATCCCCGAGCTGGTCCAGTAATTTTTAATCTGATTATTTTCCAGAGCGCAGACGATAGACCTTGGATTATACAGCCTGTCTCCCGCCGCCGTATGGTAGCCGTCGTACCAGTCCCGCAAATCCGATCTTGACAGCCTGGGAGCTTCCGTTACTCTCCGATAGGTCTCAAACAGCCCGTCCACTTCCTTTTCCGAAAATCCAAAATATCCGCTGAAACGCTCCGAAGTTGCCATGCCGTATTCCACGAACATATTCAGTTCCGAGCCGTCAGAGTATGACGCATCCGCAGGAAAGACTGCTTGCAGGCTTTCACCCGATGCGTCAACGAAGGAATCTTTTGATTCCTGAGTGCCGTATGCAATACGGCGATTGGCGATCGGCAGAATTCCCGTCATATAGGCCAGTTCGACATATGCCTTGCTTTTCAGCAGCATTTTTTAAAATAATAAATATTGTTCCTGTTCTTCCTCCGTGATAAAAGACATATGAAAAACAGCGTCCCACTCATCCATAATAAAAATAAACCGCTGTCTTGTCCTCTGAAAAACCTCCGACAAAATATCCCATACTGCTTTTTGGGCATCTGATATCACATCCGGATATTCCTCCAGCAAATCGGCTTTTAACCCATGAATGATCCGCTCAATATACTGCATATATGTGCCGCAGTTTTCCGGCATATTACTGAAATCAATATATATTACATTGTGCCGGTTTAAATGCTCCTGATAACCCTCAAAGCCCGCAATCTCCATCCGGCCAAAAAGCTCCTCACAATTCGACGCCTTCCCGAAAAAAGCGCCCGCCATGTTTGCCATTACGGTTTTCCCAAAACGACGGGGCCGTGTAATACAAAAAAACCTGTTTTCCTTTCCCAGCGCCGGTATCAATTCCTTTAACAACGCTGTCTTATCCACAAAGTAAGTATCTGCCGCCATTGCCTTATACTTTTCATATGGCTCAATCGTATTTAGAAACATTGCTTCACCTTCCTTTACTTTGTGTAGAAATATCATGCCATAAAAACACTTAACTTCTTTCCCCTCTACAGCGCCGACACCGGAACATACCACACATCCCGGTTATAAGGCAGCACTTCATCCGCCATGCACAAAATCACGCCCGGCTGCACCTCCATGCCCAGTTTGCCAAGTACGGAAAAATTTTTATCCGCATTTTTCGGCGCTTTCGCTTTTTTAATCTCGATCGGGTAGATCTTATTCCCCTCCACAATCACCAGATCGATTTCCTTTTTATCGATGTCCCGATAATAATAGAAATCAGGCGTTTTTCCTCCGTTCTGATAGCTCTTTACGATTTCGCTGACCGCGTACGTCTCCAAAAAAGCCCCGTCCATAGCGCCGTACTCCAGTGTCTGGGCATTTGGCCATCGGCAAAGGTAGGCCGCCAGGCCGGTATCCATAAAATACATTTTCGGCGTTTTGACCAGCCTGTTTGTGGTATTGGTATAATAGGGGCGCAGGATAAAAATAACGCCTGACCGCTCCAGAATCGACACCCATTCCCTGGCGGTGGGCATCGATATGCCAATCGTATTCGCAATCTCGCTGTATTTCAATTCCTGGGAGGTTCTGGCCGCCATATATACAAGAAAATCATAGAATTCTCCCAGCTTCCCCACCAAAGACAGCTCTTTGATATCCCGTTCCAGATACGTATTGACATAATCCGTATAAAACCGCTCCCTGTCCAGGTCAGCCGTGTTAATTTTCGGCATTCCGCCTATAAAAATACGCTCATAGATCTGATGGATATTTTTAGGGCGGCTATCCTTTACACGCTGTTTGAGCCTCTCGATATCCGGATGAAACACATCCGGACTGCGCTTTTCCAGTTCCGCGGCGGAAAAACCGGACAGATCAAAAACCGCAATACGTCCGGCCAGCGATTCCGATACGTTTTTCATCATCTGAAATTTCTGTGAACCGGTCAGCCAGTACACTCCCTGGCTGTCCTCCCCGTTTAATATCTTCTGGTCTACAATCCGTTTCATCTCCAAAAGCAGGGAAGGCACTCTTTGAAATTCATCGATCAGCAGCGGACTGCCATAGGTTTCGAAAAAAAGAGCCGGATCCTGTTCCGCCAGCCTTCTTGCATTCCCGTCGTCCAGAGTCACATAGCGCCGCTCCTTCTCCCTTATGTGATTCAGCATCGTGGACTTCCCCACCTGCCGCTGGCCGCACACCATGACAACCGGATAATAGTTCGAAGCTTCCCTCACCTGGCTCTCCAAATGTCTCTGAATGTACACGTTTTCCGTCTCCTTATTTGATTAAATTAAGATATGATTTTATTTTACTCAAAAATATGGGAATGTCAACAGCCGGACAAAGGAAATGATTTCTCCCCCTTTTCGATTAAATTGGAAATAAAAATACTTTGCTAAAACAGCCGGCTGGTTACCTTCACCAGCCGGCTGCGGAAATTGCTTAAAAATAATAGCCCTTTCATTTCTTCTCCTTCCGGAAAAGAGTCTTCAAGTTTTTATTGAAACGATAAAATACTATGCCTGCAACCGACCCCCAAAACACCAGGCTAATCGCCTGACAAATAATCGCCCACCAGCTAAACGTTACCAATTCCCCTGCCATACAAATCACTTCTCCTTCCTGACAGCTGTCATGATTCAGTGGAATAAACCTTCGCTCAACACCTGCCCCATATGAAAGAAACGCATTTGACACATAATCTCTCACTAACTATATATATTGATCGAATTACTCTTATAATATCTGATTTCTCCGAAAAAATCAATATATTTCACAAAAACAATACCGCACATAAGCAGCCATCAGTAACCTGCAGCTTTACTTTCTCCTTCATGTAACAGAAAGCAATACCTTAATCTCACAAGGATAAAAGTACTGATTATACGCAAAAAGCTGAAACCCGATTTCATCGGCGATCACAAAATCCGCCGTGTATCCGTTCTGATCCAGCCACTGCTCCAGCACTTCGAAATCCGCATAATCTTCCTTAACATCCGTCACATAACAGACATATGCCCCCTCGGGGATAATCAGCACATTTTCCGGAGCTGCGAACCGATATTCATCGGCGTAGATATCCACATACTCTCCTTTGGGATAAAAATTGTTTTGCTTCATTTTATCAGGATCCAAAACATATCCGTAATTTCGCTTAATCGACTTCATATAGGGAAGCTCTTTTCTGCAGGCTTCCTGCAGCTTGATGTGATACTTTACCTCATCCTCTTTATTGCGCCCGTATATCACCCGCCGCTCCGATAGATAATTGATTTTAATATTCCGTTTTTTTCCGATAGCGTGCAGCCGCCTGTTCTGCTCCACATACCAGTCGATATCCTCCACGATTCTTGTATAATAATCCCGCTGTTTCATTGCTTCCTGCCGCTGCTCCTGTAATATCTCCACGATTTTTTCATTGTCATGCAAATCCAGCACCGCTTTAATCCGCTCCAACGGCATCTGCAATTTGCGACAGCAGGTAATGATATCAATATACCAGAACTGATCGTACGTATAATACCTGTAATTTGTCTCAGGATCCATATATTCCGGTTTGAAAATACCGATGCGGTCATAATATCGAAGGGTATGGGTGGAAATCCCGGTGATACGGCTGATTTCCCCTATCGTGTATCGTTTCTCCATAGCATTCTCCCTCAGCCCGGCGAAATATGGCGCCGACACATTTCACCGAATGTCTCGCAATAAAGTACAATGAAACTTTTCTATAATAATCGCGAAAAAGACCGGTATGGACTAGTGTTTCACCATACCGGTCTTTTTATGTCATTTATTTAATCCGACAGTTCAGCTCGCATTCCCTGCAATATTTCAGCACGGAATGGGCGGTTCCATATCCGGGAATTTCTGTCGCTTCCCGAATTTCACGGGATTCATCCAGAGCCATCTGACGGTCACAGGTTAAAAGACTGTATGTCCCGTCCCTGCCGGGAAGCCTTTCCAATCCGTCATAGTCTTCCGGAAGGTAGGTGACCGTCCCAAACGCGTTTTGCGGACAATGGCTTCTGCATGGCATGTCGCACCCCTCGCAGGGATCCCAGTTCAGCGGACCGGTGGAAGGCAGATTTTCACTCAAGAGCATCGCCCTTAAACGAACTCTGGGACCCACTTTTTTCGTGACAAGCAGATTATTTTTCCCCATCACGCCCAGGCCGGCCATCACCGCCGAATCCTTCAGCCACACGCCGCCCTGCTCCACATAATATCCCAACGGGCAGGCTTTAACACCTGGAAAATATTCTTCAATAAATTCCTTTAGCTGGTTGTTGATTCTGATCAGCTCAATATTTCCCGGGGGATTTTTTCCGTCCAGCCAGCAATCCAGATATGGTTTATCCTCAGAATGTTCATAGGCAATCACCAGCACGGAGTGCATTCCCTCCATCCATGCCACGACGCCTTCCGGAAGTCCGGTCGTGTTTTCAACGGCTCCTACCCGGTCAATATGAGGTCTCTTGGGCATCATAACAAAAGAGGGAGAAGAGTTCAAATCCTCAATATTGGCGATGCCTGCTGCAACCGCACCATATTCCAGTGCTTTTTCTATTATGATTTTTGTCATTGTTTTATCATTCATAAAAGAATACCCCTTTCAGTTTCCCTGATTTTCTTTTTTGATATTTCGATAAAGCGTAAAGGCAAAAACGGCGCCGAGCAGAGCGGCCGTAAATTCATAGGCGAACATATAACGATATCCCTGTACGCCTGGAAACGCATCCAGTAAATTACCGGTAACAGAATAGATAAATATCTGAGGCAGGCAGCCGATTACAGAAGCAAAGCCAACGGCCATGCCGGTATATTTCAGCGGAATTTTGATTTCATCAATCACGGCAAAATATAATGCCCTGACCATAAACAGACCCAGGCTGATCACCAGAATCGTCACCGCCGCCAGACCCAAAAGCTGCGGTTCGGCAGGCACGATAAAAAACGTAGCAGTGCCAATAACCATGAGAGAAAATCCAATGCCGATGACCTTTGGATTAGAATGAATTTTGTCAGCGACAAATCCTGCGGCAATACCGCCGAAAACGGCCAGTCCATAAGATTTAATCAAGCTGATCATAGCGCCCAGAGACTCGCTGACGCCGAAAAAATTAGTCAGGTACGGGGTGATATAGCTGTAGCTTTCGTAAATCATAAAGCAGCAAAACATCAGCATAGTCAGCAGCCACAGATTCTTGTTTTTCATCATTTCCACATATTCGCCAAAGGAATGCTTGTCCTTTGCGTCAGCAGATATGGTATCCTCTTCCTCGTCCGGCCTTAATTTGCGAATCGCCGCCAGCGCGAAAAAAGCACAAAGAAAATCCAGAATCACAAAATAGATCAGAATTGCCCGGTAACCACCGGCTCCTTCTCCTAAGTAAGAAAAAACAGGAATGATGACAGCGCCATACAAAACGGGAACAAAGCCCCGTCCGCCTTCCAGAAATCCATACAGACGCCCCATCTCCGAGCTGTCCCCCAGCTCTCTAGTTGCCTTCATCATGGCGCTCCAAAGCGGAATGGTGGTAGTAAATCCGTAGCATATATAACAAATCATCAAAACCAGGTAGGATGGCCGGAAGATAATAATCAGACCAAAAAATCCTGTCGAGATCAGCGCCGCAGCGATCAGATACCTGGGTTCAAATCTGTCAGCCACCCAGCCGGCAGGCAGATAGGAAATAACACAGGCCAAACCGTACATAGTCATCAGATATCCCATCTGGGCATTACTCACCCTGTAAAATTCAACGGCCGCATCATAATAAGACCAGCTTAGATAAGGCAGTTCATAAACGGCTGCTCCACAAATACACAGTGCCAGCATGCCCCAAATTTGTTTGGTTCTTCTCTGTTTTGGTGTGAGTCTCGCGACATCCATAAAAATTCTCCTTTCCCCTCGCACAGGCCGGCGCCCGTTAATTGATCGCCTGTGCTTCACTTGATAAATTCAGTATAAACTTTTGAGTGGCTCTAATGTCAATAGATAAAATCTGAATCATATGGGAAATTTATGGATTAAAAAAACCGCACCCTCTGCCCCAACAGACATACCGAATGCGGTTTTATCTTCATCTCTTATTATTTTATCTGCCCTTTAATTCGCCGACGTCTGCTCCGCAGACACCACAAAAGCATTCCGGATCACTTCATCCATGCCCTTCACATAAGTGATATCCAGTCCCTTCGTAATCTCCGCCGACAGCTCGGAGATATCCGGGCGGTTTTTCTCCGGCACCAGCACATTGTGAATATTCGCCATTTTGGCCGCCAGAAGCTTTTCTTTCAATCCGCCAATCGGAAGAACCCGGCCCCTCAAAGTAATCTCACCGGTCATCGCCAGATCGGCCTTTACCTTCCGCTCCGCTACTGCGGACAGAATGGCCGTGGCCATCGTAATGCCTGCGGAGGGGCCGTCCTTCGGGATTGCGCCTTCGGGGATATGGATATGGATGTCATTCTTATCGAAAAAGTCCTTCTCGATCTCATACTGGTCCCCGATGGAACGGATATAACTGATCGCCGTCTGAGCGGATTCCTTCATCACATCCCCCAGCTGGCCGGTCAGCTGCACCTTCCCGGTGCCCGGCATCACGTTCACCTCAATCTGCAGAGTGTCGCCGCCCACGCTGGTCCAGGCCAGTCCCCGGACGATACCGATCTCGTCGGTCTCATTCACCATCTGGAAGTTCACCTTTTCCATACCCAGATATTTGGACAGGTTATTCTCCGTAAGCTTTACGGATGTCTTCCCCTGTTCCATAATCTCCCGCACCGCCTTGCGGCAGACGCGGCCGATCTGGCGCTCCAGGCTGCGGACGCCAGCCTCTCTGGTATAGTGGTGAATCATCTTCTTCAGCGCGTTGGCGCTGATCACCAGCTGGCCTTCCTTCAGTCCGTTTTTCTTCATCTGCTTGCCAATCAGGTGCTCCTGGGCGATATGGAACTTTTCATTTTCCGTATAGCTGCTGATATCGATCACTTCCATACGGTCGAGCAGCGGCTGGGGAATGGTCTGGGTGGAATTGGCCGTAGCGATAAACAGCACCTTCGACAGATCCAGCGGCACTTCCACATAATGATCCCGGAACTTATTGTTCTGCTCCGAATCCAGCACCTCCAGCAGCGCCGACGACGTATCTCCCTTGTAATCGCTGCTTACCTTATCGATCTCATCCAGCAGCATCATCGGGTTGTTCACGCCTGCCTGCTTAAGCCCCGCAGCAAAGCGTCCCGGCATCGCGCCGATATAGGTTCTCCGATGGCCCCTGATCTCGGCTTCGTCTCTGACGCCGCCCAGACAGATGCGCACATATTTTTTTCCAAGCGCCCTGGCCACCGACTGGGCAATCGAGGTTTTACCGGTTCCCGGCGGCCCCACCAGACAGAGAATGGGGGCGTCCCCTTTCCTGGTCATGGAACGGACCGCCAGATATTCCAGGATACGCTCCTTTATCTTCTCCATGCCGTAATGGTCTTCATCCAGCACCTTCTGGGCATGGCCGATATCATGATTATCCTTGGTAGATTTCTCCCAGGGAAGCTCCAGCAGCACGTCCAGATATGTACGGCTGACCGTAGCCTCCTGGCTTCCGTACGGCATCGCTTTCAGCCGGTTCAGCTCCTTCTCCATCTGTTCCTTCACCTCTTTGGAGGCTTTCACAGACTTTACTTTCTTTTCCAGCTGTTCCAGATCCGCCGCGCTTCCGTCCTCTCCCAGCTCCTCCCGGATCACCTTCATCTGTTCTCTCAGAATATATTCCTTCTGAGATTTATCCACATGCTCTTTCACCTTCATCTGGAATTCCCGTTTGATTTTGCTCACCTGGGTTTCCTTCTGCAAGGCATGGGAGGTAAACATATACAGCTCTTCATAGGAAGCCGCTTCCAGCATCCCCTGTTTGATTTTATAATGAAAAGGAAGCACCTGGGGAATCTCCTCCAAAAGCTCCTGTAATGTCTCGATATCTAACAGCTGTCTTAAACCCTGCACGCCCGGCGCGCCGCTCTCTCCGTAAGCCTCCAGCTCATCCTGGAGAATCCGGAGCATGGCCTCCTGGCTGTATTCGTCCAGCTCATCCTCGATGGGCTCCATCTCCCAGATTTCCACCTCGCCGATATAATAATCGCCTGACGTATCCAGCTCCTTTAATACCGCCTTACTCTCGCCCTCGGCCAGCACCCGAACAATGCCGTTCGGCAGCTTCAAAAGCTGCTTGATGGTGGCCACCGTTCCGGTTCTGTACAGGTCGTCCTTATCAGGCTCCTCTGTCTGGGACGACAGCTGGGTCACAAGGAATACGGTCTGGTCCGTCCGCATGGCCTGTTCCACGGCTTCTATGGACACCTTCCTGCTGACATCAAAATGAATGACCATTTTAGGCAGGATGGTTACTCCTCTCAATGCTATTACAGGTAATTTCATACAACCACTCCTCCGCTCCCTATCAAGGGTGTTCGTTCATAGGGTACATTATGCCAAAAACGCTGCAAATTCTACTAAAATATAAGAACTTGCAGCAGTTTTTTGAGTTACTGTGAAAGTATCACCCTGCGTTTCTGGCCTTCTTTCCCCGGGGAACCTCCACGCTGCGGTAAACCAGCTCCGGCTCTCCTTCTCCGTCCACCACATCCTTGGTGATTTTGCATCTTCCAATCGTATCATCCGAAGGAATCTCATACATCACATCCATCATCGTATGCTCCATGATCGCCCGCAGGCCCCTGGCCCCGGTCTTTCTCTCATAGGAACGTTTTGCGATGGCATGAACGGCTTCCTCATCCAGTTCCAGCTCAACTCCGTCTAATTCAAATAGCTTTTTATACTGCTTGATCAGCGCATTTTTCGGCTCAGTCAGAATCCGCACCAGCGCTTCCTCATCCAAAAGATCCAGCGTCACATTAATCGGCACACGGCCCACAAACTCGGGGATCAGTCCGAACTTCACCAGATCCTCCGGCAGAACCTGCTTTAACAGCTTGCCGATATCCGTGTTTTTCTCGTGAACCTCCTGATTGAAGCCAATCGCGTTGCCTCCCAGACGATGCTCGATCATCTTCTCCAGCCCGTCAAAAGCGCCGCCGCAGATAAACAGAATGTTCGTGGTATCGATCTGGTACATCTCCTGATGGGGATGCTTCCTGCCGCCCTGGGGCGGTACGCTGGCCACAGTTCCTTCCAGAATCTTCAAAAGAGCCTGCTGCACGCCTTCTCCCGACACATCCCTGGTAATGGAAACATTCTCGGATTTTTTCGTAATCTTATCGATCTCGTCGATATAGATAATGCCGTACTCTGCCTTGCTGATATCGTAATCCGCCGCCTGAATAATCTTTAACAGAATATTCTCCACATCCTCTCCCACATAGCCGGCTTCCGTCAGCGCCGTGGCGTCCGCGATCGCGAAGGGCACATTCAGAAGCCTCGCCAGCGTCTGGGCCAGATAAGTCTTTCCCGAACCGGTGGGACCCAGCATCAGAATATTACTTTTCTGAATCTCCACATCGGATTCCGCAGCGGAGGTGATCCGTTTATAATGATTGTAAACGGCCACTGACAGCGTTTTTTTCGCTTCATCCTGACCGATCACATACTCATCCAAAAATTCCTTGATCTGCTTCGGCTTTAATAAATTCAGCCCCGCGAAAGGCGGTTCCGGATCTTCATCGTCCAGCTCCATCTCTTCCGCGATCAGCTCCGCGCACAGCTCCACACACTCATCGCAGATATATACATCCTTTGTTCCCGCGATCAGCTTCTTTACCTGATCCTGGGTTTTTCCACAGAAAGAACATCTATACTGATTATCAAATCTGCTTACCATAAAATCTCCCTTTAACGATTATGGATCACTTCATCGATCAAACCATATGCCTTTGCCTCTTCGGCAGACATATAGTTATCCCGTTCCGTGTCCGCCTGAATGACCTCATAGGGCTGGCCCGTATTGGCCGCCAGAATCTCATTCAGCTTTTTCTTTGTAGCCAGGATCTTCTCCGCCACAATCTGAATCTCCGTCGCCTGACCCTGGGCGCCGCCGGAGGGCTGATGAATCATTACCTCCGCGTTCGGCAGGGCAAACCGTTTGCCCTTCGCGCCGCCTGCCAGCAGAAACGCGCCCATGCTGGCCGCCATGCCAATGCAGATCGTGGATACGTCGCATTTAATATAATTCATCGTGTCGTAAATCGCCAGTCCGGCTGACACGGAGCCTCCGGGACTGTTGATATACAGATTGATATCTTTTGCCGGGTCCTCCGATTCCAGAAACAGCATCTGCGCCACCACGATGCTGGCCGACACATCCGTCACTTCCTCGCCCAGAAAAATAATCCGGTCTTTCAGCAGACGGGAATAAATATCGTAAAATCTCTCGCCGCCTCTTACAGTCTCAATTACATTAGGGATTATGCTCATTTATATGCCTCCTGTCATATCAGGCTGCTTAAAATATAATAAATTTTCGCGCTGAATTTATTCTGCAGCCGTTTCCGTTTCTTCTTTCTTCTCCGTCTCAATCGCTGACTCCGCCAAAAGATCGATGGCTCTCTGAACCGCCAGATCCTCCTGCATCGCCTTAATCTGGCTGTCGTCCATCAGCTTTTTGATCTCATCCAGCTCCATCTTGTAATTCTCGGCCATCTTTTTAAGCTCGGCTTCCGTATCCTCCTCGGAGATCTGAATATTCTCTGCCTTCGCCACAGCCTCCAGCACCAGTCTGGTCTGAATCTGCTTCAGCGCCCGGGGCTTCATCTGCTCGATCATGGAATCCTCTGTGTTCCCTGAGTATTGCAGATACTGCTCCATGGAAAGTCCCTGGCGTCTCATGCCCGTAGCGAACTCATCCACCAGATTCTGAGCCTGGGTTTCCAGCATCGCGTCGGGGATCTCCATCGTCGCGTTGGCAATCGCCGCGTCTACGGCCGCGTTCTCCTTGATGGATTTCGCGTTCGCCGTCTTTCTCTCTGTCAGTTTCTTCTTCACGTCTTCCTTATATTCCGCCAGCGTCTCAAATTCCGATACCTCAGAGGCAAATTCGTCGTCCAGCTCAGGAAGCTCTTTTTCCTTGATATCCTTTACGGTCACTTTGAATACGGCCGGTTTCCCTGCCAGATCCTCGGAATGGTAATTCTCGGGGAAGGTTACGTTTACCTCTGCCTCTTTACCGATCTCGGCGCCGATTAACTGCTCCTCAAAGCCGGGGATAAAAGCGTT
Organism: uncultured Lachnospiraceae bacterium; assembly: GCA_910579325.1. Taxonomy (GTDB): domain Bacteria; phylum Bacillota; class Clostridia; order Lachnospirales; family Lachnospiraceae; genus Paralachnospira_A. The sequence goes on from CAJTTU010000060.1 coordinate 12,658, forward strand.
GGAGCCGATGGTCAGCGGATAATCCTCGCCCTTGCCGCCTTCAAAAGCCACGCCGTCCATAAAGCCTTCGAAATCGATGATGGTCTGATCTCCATCCTGAACAGGTCTCTCCACGCTGTTTAACACGGCGTTCTTCTCCTGCTCCCGCTTGATTTCCGTCATCACGTCTTCTTCCGTCACGTTCACTTCCGTTTTCGGAACGGACAGACCCTTGTACTCGCCCAGCGTTACTTCCGGCTTTACGGCCACTTCTGCCGTGAAAATCAGATCCTTTCCGGGCTCCACCTGCTCAAAACCAATCTCGGGACGGGAAACGATTTCCAGGCCGCTCTCTCTGGCAGCCTTCTCATATGCGGAGGGCATCACGTCATTTACGGCATCCTCTAAAAAGATTCCCTTGCCGTATAATTTCTCAACCATATGACGGGGCGCTTTGCCTTTTCTGAATCCGGGCACATCAATTCTGTTTTTCCTTCTCAAATACACCGCCTGCATCGCAGACTCAACCTCAGCCGCCGGAACCTCTATGGTCAGCTTAGCCATGTTCTTTTCTAACGTTTCCACTTTTACACTCATCTGTCGTGTACCCTCCTTATTATCAAAGCAATTCTGCTTCTATATTTTCTTGATCTTCAATGGCCGCATAAATATGACTGCCTGATCCGCTGTCCGCAAGAACAAAATATTATAGGAAAATCCTAAATATTACAGACAAAAATTCATACATCAGCAGTTTATCATTATATCATACCGGTTCCAGCTTTGTCACTACCTTTTTTCCAGGATTGGCCGATATTTTGGGAAATTTCCGTAAAAAAACGATAAATTCTTTTACGGATGCTGAATCGACTCCCTGATTTCCGCGGATTTTTCCTCTCCCTGAAGAATCCGCACCAGCTCTAACCCCAGATCGACGGCAAAGCCCACGCCCCTTGATGTGGTCACGGCGCCGTCCGTTACCACACCGTCATGACAGTATTCCGCTCCCAGAAGCCGTTCTTCAAAACCAGGATAGCAGGTCGCTTTTTTCCCTTCCAGAAGATGCAGCTCACCCAATACGCTTGGCGCCGCACAGATAGCCGCCAGATGCTTTCCTGCCGCCGCGGCTGCCTTCAGCGCATCGCATACCTCCGGGGATTCTCTCAGATACTTGGTGCCCGGCATACCGCCCGGCAGAAACAGCATGTCCGCGCCGTCCGGATCGCTGTCCGCCAGAAGGCAGTCCGCGCCTACCCGGATACCGTGAGCGCCTGTCACCTCCGTTTTTCCGTTGATCGAAACCATCTGCGTTTCCACGCCGCCCCGGCGCAGCATATCCACAACGGACAGACACTCCACTTCCTCCATGCCGTCCGCTATATATACCAATACTTTGCTCATTTTATGAGATCCTCCTTCTTGATTTATTTCTTTTTCACTAATTCACAAAAGGCGTCGATCCTGGCACACGGGAATCGTCGCAGCCTGTTAGAAATACATCCTTTGACGTAATATAGTCACGCCAGCCCTCCTGGTTACACCTCCAGCACCAGATCCCTCCCCTGCACCATGGAATGGGGCGGAATGATCAAGAATTCTTCCTCCGTCCAAGGCCCGGCCAGCAGCTTTTTCATATAATCCAGCGTGGCAGGGAGAACCTTATATTCCAATTCCAGCGTTTTCGCGATGTTCTCCGCCTCCGCGCCTGCTTTTTCCATCGAGTAGCAGCCGGTATCCAGAAGAGCCAGGGAGCGGTAATTGCCCAGCATCATGCCGAAAATTTCTTTCCCTGTTTCCTCCCCGTACTTTTCCATCGTATACTCATATTCCTTCCAGATATTCCGCTCGCCCTTCAGCCAGCCCTCCGTGAGGAAATAAGTCCCATGCTCCCTGGATATCTCCATCCGTCTCTTACAGGAGCCGAGAAGCAGGGAAATACAGTCGTCCACCCGCGGAAAAATCAAGGTATAGTCCCCCGTGGAGATATTCTCGATGGAATTGCCGCAAAATCCCATGGCTGCTAAAACCTGCCGTGCGCCGCAGCCGTCAAGAGTTTCCTGCAAAACCTGATTCAGCTTTTTCGGGTAATTGTGCAGACCAGATTCAATCCAGAGAATCTCATACGAACAGCCTGTCTCCTCTACCGCCCGCAACAATTCGTTTTCCAGTGTTTTACAGCCTACGATTACCGTTTCCATTTTGAAATGCCTCCCTCTAAATTTTATGAATTTCCATCATTTCAGGACATCTTGTCCTAAAGTGTGAAATCCAAATCAAAATCTGTTTTAGCTTATGATCCTCATTCTCGAAAGCCTTATATGAAATATATGAAAACCTGAATAATTCACATCTTTTCACGATATCATTATATTTGTTAACCAATGTATTGTCAAATCAAAACACATAACAAAAAGAGGCTACGCCTTATAATATCAATGGCTCTCACCTCTTTTCTCTTCTCTTTTTTATTTTTACTGGCTGGCTGATCTTAATCAGCACTTTCTTTCCTCTTTTCCCTATCATCGCCACCAGAAGAATCCATGGCGGCAGGAATACGGAAAAACGCATTTTTTTCTTATGATTCATAAAAATCCCCTCATATCTTTTCTATCCCCGCAAGCATTCTATTATTGCGGAATACAATTTCCTGCGATATAAAATACTGTACTGACAGTCATCAGCCAGATCACTGCCAGTACAGCCTTATATCAGTTATTTTATCCCTTTTTTTGATTCATTTTCAGCAATAATAGGGCAGAAACCAATCCCACCAGCGCAAAAACCAGCATCAGGATAAAAATGGCACGGTAACCGGCTGCCCCTTCAAAGCTATCCAGAAGTTTCCCGCACAATGCGCTCATAAATACATCTGGCATAAAGCCAATAATCGATACAATGCCCACAGCCGTACCCGTTACGTGCATCGGAATATCAACCTCGTCAATCGTGGCAAAATAAATACCGCGCATGGCAAAAATTCCCGCGCAAAGAATAATCAAAACCACAACAAGAGGAACCATCGCGCTCTTTGCCGTAGGAAGCAATATAATCAGAACCAGTGCCGCCACCATTACCAGATAGCAGCCGTTTATCACCTTTGTGATTGAACCGATCTTATCCGCCAGCATGCCGCCGGTAGGCGCGCAGACAAACTGTAAAACATAACTTCTCATAATGGACAGGAGCGCGGCAAAGGAAGCTGTCGCGCCGATTACATTGGTAAAGTACGGCGTCAGGTAAGTACTTCCCAGATAAACACTGTAACAGCAAACGATAATCAAAGATATCAGCCAGATCGCAGGCTTTTTCAAAATATCCGCGATATCAGCCACAGCCAGTTTCTTTGGCTCTCCGTCTTTCGCGTCCTCTCTCTGCCCTTCTTTTAAAAACAGGAAAATCAGAATACCTGTCACGATATTAATAACCGACATGCCGACAATAATACCTCGCAGGCCTACGATCCCCTCTCCCATTTTACTGAACGCAAACAGCGCCGCAAAAGACACAACCGTAGACAGAACGCCCCTGCCGCCTTCCACAAGGCCGAACAGCCGCCCCTGCTCATCGCTGCTGCCTAACTGTCTGGTCGCCTTCATCATGGAGGACCAGAAAGTAAGTGTTGATAAGATACCCCAGCCCGCATAGATAATAATCTGGGGTATGTACCCCGGGAATGTGGAATACCATAGACCCAGGACGCCCGCCCCGATTACGGAAATGCCCAGCAACTTTTTGGCAGAAAAACGGTCTGCCATAATGCCTCCTACCGGATAAAAAATCATGGCCAGCACGCCATACACGCTCATTGTCACACCAAACTGCGTGTTATTCAGCCCTGACGCCTCCATTAAGGCATCATAATAGGACCATCTGAGATAAGGCAAAAGATAAATTGCCGCGCCGCTCAGTCCCAGCAGAATAATTCCCATATATGTCTGTGCGTTAAATTTTGATTTCATACGTCCCCTCCCGATTTGTTATATTAGAACTGATCCAGCATATCGATGTAGGAAACGTCGATACCCTTATCCAGCATAATCCTGCGCATTGCGTCTACCTTATCTTTATCGATTTCCGGCTGTACATAACCTTCCAGCATTTTATTCAGCCGCTTTTCTATATTCCGGTCAAATACTTTCTCCGCCTCTGCTTTCGGTCCGCGGACACTGATATTCGGCAGCATCGGCTCTTTCTTACAATATTCGAAAGTATGCTCCTCCAGCAAATACTGTCCGCCGGGTCCGATTTCGTGAATCAGCTCCTCCGGTATCGTCTCTTCATTAACCGCAAGATCTCTGTCATACCGGTTCACCGCATCGATAATCTCAAAATCAACAATCATTTTTTCAAAGGACGCTGACAGATAGCTTTCCATAATGCCTGCGGACTGGAATACCATATTGACGCCGTTCTGGTGACATGCATGATAGGTAAGCATAGATTCATAGCCGGCCTGCGCGTTCAGGACTTTCGCGTCTGTCAGCGCTCCTCCCGCTCTGCTGGGTACTCCGTAAAATCTGGCCATTTCCGCACAGTATTTATAACAAAGCGCGCCTTCAGGAGAACCAATGGCTATCGCGCAGGTGGCCATATCCGCGTTTGTGGACTGAGAGCCGTAAACTACGGGAGCGCCCGGCGCATACATCTGCGAAAGCGCAATAACCGCAATCACCTCGGCATTGGTCAGCGCAATGGTTCCTGCCAGCGTAATAGGCGCCGTGGTTCCTGCCATGGATGCCGCCGTAATGCTGACAGGCTGACGGTATTTCAGCATGGTAAACAGTGTTTCTGTCATATTGACATCAAACTGAAGCGGCGTATTTGTATTCACAATTGAAAACAGATGAGGGTCTTTCTTTAATTCCTCCGTCGTCATGCCATACCGTGCGCAGCACATCTGTATTACGGCCTCCATCTGCTCATAATTGCCGCTTCCGCACCAGAGAGCCTTTTCGCTGTGGCGCTGCGCAACATAATACATCAGCAATGTGGACCATTCCTCCGGAACATTTTCCGACTGACAGGGCAGGCCGCCGTTAATCACATAATTATCATTCTGCTCATATAATTTTATCATCTTCACAAAATCGTCGATTCGGGCAGAACGCAGACTTCCATCCTTTTCCATAATTTTTGTGGGGCCGGCCGCAGGGGCATTCAGCACCAGATCCCCTCCGACTTTCGCATCGTACCTGGGGTCCGCTGCTTTAAAGCCCGTATATTCCGGCGCCTTCCTCACCCATTTCATGATGTCATCTTCTGTGAAATAGGCCACGTTTCCTTCTATGCGGATCCCATTCTCTTTCAGAACCTTTACTGCGTCAGGATGATGAAATTTTACTCCGGTACCGCTTAAAATCCGCATTGTCGCCTCATGGATTTTCTGAACATTTTCCTTACTCATCTTCTTCTCCTCCGAATACTTGTTTATTTACCAGATGGCATCGGCAGGCAATTCCCTGCCTTACTCCACAAAACGGAAATCAAACAGACGTATGTGCATGGGCATATGCAATTGCTTTCTCACACATTGCCCCGGTAGCCGCCCAGACCTTCTCCACACTGCCGTATTCTTCTATGGGCAGAAGAATAAAGCCTGCGAAAATATAACCGGGATACGGCCCGTATTCCTGGAAACAGCGCTGAATTTCCGCATCGATAACAGCTTCGTCGGTAGTGGTGCCGGGAAGCCCATTCGTCTGGTAACCTCCGGCGATACAGATCCTGTCTCCATATTTTTTCAAAATAGCTGCGATGTCATTACACGGCTGTACGGATGCCCAGGCGGCAAACCCCTCATTAATATAATCCTCAATCAGAATCTCCGCCTTGCCGCAGCAATGGAGAATCGGGATCATTCCCAATTCTTTTGCCCGCTCTGCCAGCCGTTTATGCTGAGGGCTGATAAGGCGGCGATAGGTATCGGGAGACATAAACGGACTGATCTGCGTAGCCACATCATCATATAATGTGTAGGTATCCGGATGATAGTATTGATGAATATAATCCAGGCATTCCAATTTATAGTCAGTAATGGCCATTGCCAGGCTTTCCACAGCCTCCGGCTCCATGGCCATTGCCAGCAATGTATTTTCAAATCCCATCAATGCTGCCAGCCGCTCAAAAGGACCGTTCCCATCGCCATAATTTACTACCGTCGTTTCCCTGTCCACGCCTTCCAGCTGTGTCCTGGCATCTTCCGCCCAATGATACTCTGCCGGATTGGGAATATGAATTTTATTTTTCCAATCGCAGACCGTTTCGTCATCCAAAAGAAAATAGCTGTTCACCGGCATGCCTGTCCCGCCGCCGGATTCGGGAGCGATCCACTCCACGCCGAAGCCATCCAATCCGCCGCCTCTGGGGCCTTTTTCCATTTCGTTCCCTTCAAATCCGGCATAAAGCAGCCCTTCTCCTTCCACCGGCACCCAGCCGGTCTTTTTGTGCTGCAGGGCATTTAAATAGTTTTCTTTTCCTGTCATTTTCGTTTACCCTCACTTTCTCAAAATATCAGGCAATTGTTAACCCTTCAAAATTCCTGTCTTCCAGATTTTACTGCCTTTTTATTTCTCATGTTATATGGGTTGGTTAACAGGTTAACCAACTGTGTAAAAATATTACCTGTTATAACAACAGGTAACTATTTTTGTAATATCCGGCATTTTACTGCCATTTGTACGTTATTTCTTTAAAAAAGTATCTATCGTTTTTTCAACCAGGTAAATACACTCCCGGACCGCCCGTTCCGCTACGCCCGGTTCCTTATAATCTTCCATATGCTCTAACAGCATTGCCCTCACGATCATCTGATTCACTCTGCTGATATACAAGGCATCCTCCATCTCAAGGCAGCCTTTGTTTACGCCCCGCCGCAGCCATAGCAATTCTCTCTCTCCGATATCTGAGTTAAACATCGTGATATAATGATACGCCGTCGATTCCTTACTGAGTTCACCTGAATAAAGCTTAAAATATTCGATTACCGCATCCTCGTAGATTGCTTTTCCGCGTCCCCAAAACAAATTTTCATAAATAGGGGGATTCTGGAACGCATACTGTATAAACAGCCTCCATGCTTTTTTATTTAAAGCAACGCCATCATCAGCATCCCCGCTTATTTCTCCGGTTTCCCTGATATAATTTTCCAAAAATTTAAAGGATGCCAGTGTAATCAGATAATTCAAATCCTCAAAATATTTATAAATTACGGTAGCAGTACATCCTGCCTCTTTGGCTATTTCCCGGGCTTTCAGGTTTTCAAAGCCTGATTCCTTCATAATCCGGTACGTTACATCCACTAATCTTTTTTTTGTGTCCGCTGCAGCCACTCCTTTGCTGACCTCCCTTTCACTTTTGTTTGTAATTTTACTATTTTAACACAAAAGCAAAGGTTAATCAATCTAATGGTTAACAGGTTAACTATGTGCTTATATGATACCAAAACGACTTCTGAAAGTCAATAGGACATTATAGACAAATTAACAACGAACCAGCTTTTGAAATTTCAGTACATATTTTAATAAAATAATTCAAACTAAAAGGTTCCTTTTACTGAATGACTTGACACCTAAAAAAAGATTTTATAAAATATTCTCAGAAACCAAGAAACCAAGAATAAAATTTCTTTGTTTTACATAATATATAAGGGGGAATCCGAAAGTGCCAGTGACAACGATGAAAGGCGACGTTCCTATGGAAATGAAAAGAGTAAGTATCTCCGCCAAACGGCAGATCACAATCCCGCAGAAATTTTATACCATGCTGGGATTTAATAAGG
>CAJTTU010000060.1:20475-20768 GCA_910579325.1 uncultured Lachnospiraceae bacterium
TGCTGGAGGCGAATTCGCGGAACAAATATTAGCAGACCTGATCGTCCAGGGATATGGCGGCAGCGAACTGCTGGAACGTTTTAAAAAAATGCAAAGCCAGGTGCGTCCGGCCGTGGAAGCCATGCTGACGGAAGCAGAACAAGCAGCATCCTCAAAATCCGATTATATTCCTTATGACGAGGTTTTCAATACGGAGGAGCGTAAATGACTGAGATACGTTTCCTTCCTACCGCAGCAAAATTTATCAAAAAACTAAAAGACAAAAAATTAAAGGCGCTGTATCAGGAGGCCAT
>CAJTTU010000061.1 GCA_910579325.1 uncultured Lachnospiraceae bacterium
CATGTGCAGGCTGACCACGCCGATATTAAAACGGCCCACAAAAACAGGCTCGTCCTTCTCATCCGCCGGATTCATGCCGCCCCGCTCATACCAGGGAGACAAAAATGCCCGGCAACCCATGGGACTGATGATTTTTCCGTACTGCTTGTACATGCCGGCAATATAGCCTTTCCCGGTCAGGGACAGCCAGTCCGGATACATGGTCTTGGCCGAACACCGGATGCCCGCCTCAAACACATCCTCCAGCTCGCATCCCGGCCCGTGCAGGTTCTCGTCATATAAAAATACCAGCTTGGGGAACAGCACCGGTTTTTTACAGGTCTTTTTCCCCTGTCCCTTTCTTCTCACGTCAAACATGGTGATTGAAGCCATTTTCGCCCACTTGCCCCGGCCCGTTCCCAGGGTCATTGTAATAAATGGATAATCTCCCCGGCAGGAGGCCACCGTGTTAAACTTATACTCCCAGCCCTGGAAGCCCTGCTGAAACTCCACCTGTACGTCGTTCTCGGCAAATTTCTCCGCAGCCTCCCGCGCCAGACCCATCGCCACATATTTATCGGTGTGCTTGATAAAGGATTTTTCCGCGTAGGGTTCCAGAATCTTTTCCACATTCGGCACCGTGAAGCCGCCGTACTGCTGGCTGGCGGCGCTTAGCACAATATCGCCGATCACGTCGAAACAGACATCCAGCGTTTTGGGCTCGTTGTACCAGAGATTTCCCATCTCAAAGCCGCCCTCCAGCACGCTTTTCACGTCGAACAGGCAGCAGTTCATCGTATCCCGGCGGGCCGCCATGTCATGGACATAGATATAGCCGTCCCGGCAGGCCTGCAGCTCCTCCGTATTCATAAAAAACTTCTGGTAGAGGGACTTATTCAGCTCATTAAAGATCAGGCTCCGCTTGGTGGACACCAGCGCGCTGTCGGTATTGCTGTTCTCCTTATCGCCGATGTACATAATGGACTGACTTTTTTTGTACACCTCGTCCAGCATCTGGACAAAATCCTGTTTGTAATTCCGGTAATCCCGGTAGCTTTTCGCCACCATGGGACTGACCTTGTCGAGAGCCCCCTCCACAATATTGTGCATCTGGGCGATGGGGATCTCCATAAGCCCCCGCTGCTCCACCTGTTCCTCCACAAAACGGCAGATATAGTCCAGCTCCTCCTGACTGAAGGTATAGAGCACCCGATTAGCGGACTTATTTACAGCCACCACAACTTTCTGCACGTTAAACTTTTCTCTGGTATTATCTTTTTTGATGATACAGACCTTTTCAAAATCCATTTGTGTCCTCCCAAACCGGTTCACTGGCAAAGATACGTTTCCGGACCGCGCCGCATTCACAGCCGCCTTTCTTTCCTGATATCGGGCAGGTTTCTATATATTGTGTATACTTCTTTCAAAACAACAATATCCTGTGCCCTTTCGTGATATCCATAGTAACACGGAAAGCAAAGAAATGCAACCCTTATCTCCCGCCCAGCAAATCCGCCAGCGTCACGCTGTCCGTATACTCATCGATCACCCGGTACAGCCCTTCCCAGAACCCGATCGTCAGACAATCTTCCTGGCGGGGGCAGAGATTATGCTCTGACTCCAGACAGGAGATAGGCGCCAGCCGCCCTTCCACGGCCCTGAGAATCTCCCCGATCGTATAATCCCGGGGAGCTTTCGACAGGCGGTAGCCGCCCTGAGGCCCCCGCTGACTTTTCAGCAGATCCGCCTTGTTTAAAAGGGTAGTGATCTGCTCCAGATATTTCATGGATACGTTTTGCCTTGTAGAGATTTCTTTCAGGGAAAGATACCCCTCTCCCTCATGCATGGCCAGCTCCAGCATAATGCGCAGCGCATATCTGCCCTTCGTGGAAACAATCATCGCGCATCCCTCCGTCAGTTCAGTTTCGCAGCTTCCCTCCCAGGCTCCGGGAGGGAAGCTGCTGTTTTTTCGTAAATCACTTGACACTATCTGTCGATCATGTACTTTTACCATTATAATATAAGAAAAACGGACATACAAGTAAATTCCTGCATGTCCGTTTTCCATTTAATCTGCCATTACAATTTCTTTCTTGTTATAAGAGCCGCAGGCCTTGCAGACTCTGTGAGGCATCATTAACTCTCCGCACTTGCTGCACTTTACCAGATTCGGAACCTTCATCTTCCAGTTTGCTCTCCGGCTGTCCCTTCTCGCTTTTGAGGATTTATTTTTGGGGCAAATAGACATCTCGTTACACCTCCTTATTTTAGTTCCGCAGCCTTTCTTCCGGTATAAAAACAACCATCGGCTGCTGTTTGCTTTTAAAATGAAATTCTTACTCCTGGGCCGCCTTGAAAATATCCAAGATCGCTGCCATCCTCGGGTCCTTTGGTTCCTCCCCGCAATGACACGGTCCCTGATTCAGATTGGCTCCACATCTATTACAAATCCCCTTACAGTCTTCTCTGCAAAGGATCTTCATAGGCATGTGCATAAGAAGCTCTTCCGACAAAAGCTGCTCCGTATCCAGCTCAAAGTCCCGGATATAAGCCTGCTCGTCCAGCTCTGCCTTACGGTCCTCGTCGCTCTGCCTCATATCCGCTTCCTTTTCAAAGGAAATATCAAAGGGATACAAGACCGGCTCCAGGCACCGATCGCACAAAAAACGAACCGTCAGCCTGATCCTGCCAGTCACAGCGATCTTCTGATGCTCCGTGTGAACCAGCTCAAGCCGCACAGGCTCGCGGGAAACGATCTCATACTGCTGACCGCCTGCCCGGAACTGCTCCGTCTCAAGCTGCACCTCATAGACACAGCGCTTTCCCACAGCCGATAAAACTTCTGATAAGTGAATCAACATAGTGAACCTTCATCATGCAGCCATCCCTACGGGCAGCGGCCGCATGGCCATCCATACTGTGAAGATCGAAGACTTTCACAGTATTCTCCTAATGGGCACCTGTTTCATTATACTCACCCCATCCTTGTTTGTCAATCGTTTTTTTTTCTTGCCATATCATCTTGCCATACCTCTTATTATGCTTCTACTATGCCTCTGCTATACTCTGTCATGTCTTTTACCACAAATTTACCACGACGCCCGCAAAAAGCTGCCCAAACAGTTTTCCAAAACCATCTGAGCAGCTTTTTATTTTCCCGTTAATGCTGTTCCAAATGCAGATACTTTTCCCGCGTCGCCATGCCGCCCCGTATGTGGCGCTCCGATTTATTCACATCCAAAACGATACGGGCCTGAGCCGCCAGGCCCGGGTTAATCTGCGCAAGACGTTCTGTTACGTCCTTATGTACCGTACTCTTACTGACTCCAAACCGTTTCGCCGTCTGGCGAACCGTCGCATTCTCCTCTATAATATAATTCGCAATCTCCACAGCCCTTTCTTCAATATAATCTTTCAAAGGGAATCCCCCGGAATACGTTGTTTTTACAGTCTATGCGCAGGGAGGGAAAATTAGTCCGGGAAAGGAGGCATTCTCCAATTTTTTATAAAGTCTATTTCACAATCATTTTTCCCCGCCATTGCATCGATTAAGAACAGGCCGCAGGGCAACCCCCAGCGGTACGACGACGATCACTGCTACAACCGCGTTTACGCAAGATACGGCTCCTTTCTGCGCCGTCATAAGCCAGACGGCTTCCAACGGCATACCTAACACATAGCGGTTCTCAATAAAATTTTTTCCGATATGCAACAGCACATAACTGAATGCTCCCGCCGCGGCTGCGACTAAAAGCCGGGATCTTTCCGAGCATATCTTCATCAAAAACTTTTCCGAATGCCGCCCCGTACTCAGGGCGCCGCACAGCCATGCCATAACAAATTTAAAGGCGAACGTAAAAGGCGCCGACGCAATATACACCGGATTCGAAAAATCAAAAAGCATGGAGCCGATTCCCGCCGCCAGCCCGCCGGGCGCCGCGCCAAGCAGCATTCCTGACAACAGACACATCACATTTCCCATATGCAGTCTTGTGGTTCCTATGGCAGTGGGAATTGAAATCTGCAGAAAAGCAGACGCCATATATACGGCTGCCGCCATAATTCCGATCATTGTGATTTGCCGAATCCTTATTTTTTTCATGATTCATCTTCTCCTTAAAATCTGTAAAATATTACTGTTCATCATACGCCGCAACACGAAAGGCTTTGCAGACAATGACATCTGAGCAATCACCTGTAAATGCTATACGCCCGATTATATTATTGAAAACAGATACATACAATGTTAAAATTGTCATGCATACAATTTTCAAAATCTCTGTCCGATACTTTACTGTGCCTGTTCTTATATGATCGGCTTCTGTTTCGTCTGTGAAAAAACAGCCGATCAAGCAAGGGCGAAAAATGCCAAAAGTAAATTTTAAAACTAGGGAGGACAAACCATGCCTGTCAATTCCTTTGAAAACTATCCGATGTCCTGGAAGCCCCGAAAAGAGGAACTGAAAAGACCATATTACCTATCCATAGCAAACCGTCTGGAACAGGACATTGTATCGGGAAACCTGCCGGAAAATACGAAGCTTCCGCCTCAGCGGGAGCTGGCAGATTTCCTAGACCTGAATTTAAGCACGATCACAAAAGCATACAAAATGTGCGAGCTCAAAGGACTCCTGTATGCTGTTACCGGAAAAGGTACCTTCGTCTCCCCGGGAATCGACGCTCAGGATACCTTTCTGGAACGGAACAGCTCTGTGATCGAACTGGGAATCATCAAACCCTTTTATGAATGCAACCAACAGGTACTTTCCGCGGCCCGGCTTGTCACAGCCAGACCCGGCGCCGAAAAACTGCTGGAATATGGAGACCCGCTCGGCACGAAACGCCAGCGTAAAGCCGCTTCCGGATGGCTGCGGCATCTGGGGATTGAAGCCGCCTGGGAAAACATTCTGGTTACCGCAGGCGCGCAAAACGCATTATCCATCATTCTGATTTCACTGTTTCAGACAGGAGACAACATCGCGGTAGACCATTTCACCTATACGAATTTCAAAGGTCTGGCGAATTTTCTGCGCATCCGGCTGATCGCCGTGGATACGGACGACTGCGGCATGTCTCCGTCTTCTCTTTTACAGCTTTGTAAAAATACGGAAGTCAAAGCCGTGTATCTCATGCCTTCCTGCAGCAACCCTACCGGAATTTTCATGTCTTCTTTGCGACGGCAGGAAATCGCCGGGATCGCGCGGAAGTTTCAATTACTGATCATCGAAGATGACATTTATTCTTTTTTAGCGTCCGGTGAAGAAAAGCCGTTCTTTTCCATCGCGCCCGAACAGACCTTTCACATCTGCAGTACCTCAAAATCCATATGCGCCGGCCTGCGGGTGGCTTTTCTCGCGTTTCCGCCGCAATACCGCCAGACGCTGATCTCCGGCCTGCTGAATATGAACCTGAAAACCGTTTCTTTAAACGCCGAGATTATCGCGGAGCTGATTAACAGCGGAGAGGCCGTGAAAATCGCCGAACAAAGACTCACACTTGCCCGCAAAAGAAACCAGATTTTTCAGTCCATATTTCCCGGAACCTCACCGAACGGCGGCAGGCAGGCGCACTTTTTTCGCTGGCTGCCTCTTCCCGGTCATCTGACAAGCGAAGAGGCCGAAATACTGGCACTGCAAAACGGGATACATATTCTGGGTTCTCACAGATTCGCCATGCGGAGCGAGCAGAAATCCTCTTTCGTAAGAGTATCTCTGGCCTCTCCGGACACGGAGGAGGAATTGCGGGCAGGATTGCTGATTTTGAAACGAATCATGGAGGAAAGTCCTGCTGACTTTTTTGTGTAAAGGCTACGATGTGCTTCCTTATTTTTACAGCTTTTTTCCGGGTTTTCCTTCAAGAAAGTATTGAAAAAACATGCCTCATTGTGTTATACTGGAAATACTGTGAACTACAAATATTTTAGAGAAGGAAGAGGATTAAGGTTATGCGCAAAAGCATTAAAACAATGATCGGAATCCGGGTGGCGGCGGCGGTAGTTTCCATAGTATTGTAACTACCGTGAGCATCATCCGCATCAAAAACACGCAGACCTCCAATGTGGAGGCAAACGCGCTGCTTGACAGAATTGAAAAAGCGGAAGTCGCCCATTACAAATGGTCGGCTAATTTAAGCAACGCGTTATACGCCGGCACTGAATTTACCGGCAGCATGGACCCCACCGGCTGCGTTCTGGGACAGTGGGTCTATGGAGAAACAAACACTGACAACGCGAAAATTCTGTCGCTTCGGGATCAGGTAGAACCTTTACATAAAGAGCTTCATGAATCGGCTTCTTATGTTCTGGAACTTCTGAAAACCGATCCGGAACAGGCTCAGGCCTATTATCAGGAAACCATTCAGGGCAACCTTACAACCCTGGTCGGCCTGCTGGATCAGATCGTAACGGAGGTAACGCAGATCAGCGAGGAAAACAGCACGCAGATGCATACGCTGATCCTGGTTGTGGAAGTTATTTCCAACATTTTCTTTGTCATCGCCCTGGGCTGCCTGATCAGTCTGGTATTATACGTACTTCACAAGGTTGTGCGTCCGATCCTGCAGATTACGTCAAACAGCAAGCCTTTAAGCGAAGGCCGGCTTGATCTGCATCTGGATTACCATTCAAAGGATGAACTGGGCGATCTGGCCGTCACGCTGGAGGAATCCATGAAGCGGATCCATAAATATGTGGCGGATATCAATCGCATTATGAGCGAACTTTCCAATGGCAACTTTAATGTCCATACCTCAACGCCTTTCATCGGCGACTTCCGTTCCATCGAGGAGTCTATTGACAGCTTTACTTCTACGATCTCCTCTGCGATGGCACAGATCAGCCGGGCGGAACAGCAGGTATCCGGTCATGCCAATCATCTGTCTACCGGCGCTCAGTCGCTGGCTCAGGGAGCAGTGGAACAGGCCAGCGCGGTGGAAGAACTGTATGCCACCCTGGAAGAACTCTCCAAAACAGCGGAGCAGAACGTCAAAATGGCCGCCAGCGCCCAGGAAAACGCCCGCCTGACCGGAGAGCAGGTTACGCAGAGCAGCCAGCATATGGACCAGATGGTAACAGCCATGTCCGATATTACCGCCGCGTCCCAGCAGATCGGGAAGGTCATCGCCACCATCGAGAATATCGCGTCCCAGACCAATATTCTGTCCATCAACGCAGGCGTGGAAGCGGCAAGAGCCGGCGAAGCCGGCAAAGGCTTCTCTGTTGTGGCCAACGAAGTACGCGGACTGGCAACCCAGTCTGACGAAGCGGCCAAAGCCACTAAGGAATTGATCGAGAACTCTATGGAGGCTACGGAACGGGGCCGTCAGATCGTGGAAGAAGTTTCCGCCGTATTGCAGAAAACACTGAAGCTGGTGGTACAGTCCAACGACAATATCAGCACGATCGCAAAAGCCATCGAAGGCGAGGCAAGCTCTATCGCCCAGGTGACAGAGGGAATCAGCCAGATTTCCGTAGTTGTCCAGAGCAACTCCGCCAGCAGCGAAGAGTCTGCCGCAGTCAGCTCCGAGCTTTTCGACCAGGTACGTCTGCTTCAGGAACAGGTTAAGAAATTTCAGCTTAAGAAATAATAAAACTGCGATTCAGAATATAAGAAATGATCGAAAAGTCACTTGGATGATACAAAGCGATCAAAGAGCTGCTTAGATTATATAAATCGCAGGAGTAAACTGCTCGAAAAACGGCGATGGCGGAGATTGAATCTCCGCCATCTTTGTGTATCTGCCGCCGGGAACCGTTCGAACTTCCTGTTCTCCAATTCCCTTCAAGCTTCCGCTGCTGATTAAGCCAGCGTGTTCAGCAATGAACCAACCATATAGTAGTTGCTTAAGCTATATGGACTGCTCTGTGCGAATCTGGCAAAATACATAAAGGAATCGGTCATTGCGGAACCGTTGGAGGATAACAGCGACGTAGAGCCGAGTCCTTTCTCAGTAGTGCTGCCGGCAGCGTCTTTGGTGCCGCCGGTACCATTAGCCGTTCCGATAATCTTGTCAATGGACGAATCCAGCACGGAAGTTGCTTTTGAGCCGGCACGTTCAGCCATACCGTACTGGCCGCCAATAACATCCTTCACCAGACCATAGTCCTTCTCAAGCGCTTCGCCCAGCTTTTCCTGATCCAGCGACAGCTTTCCGTCAGTGTCGATCTTCATTCCTACGACTTTCAGCGCTTTGTCATTAGGGATCGCCCTCTCAAACGCTGAGAGCTGGGAAGCTAGAGAATCGCTGCGTCCGGCATTGTTTTTCAGCAGGGAAACCGTACTGTTGTACTTGTTTACAAAATCCTGAGCCGCGGACATGATGTTATCCGAAGCCTTTTTGATTGCAGACTCGTCACCTGACGCAACTGCTCTTTCATATTGCGAAAATACATTATCCGCCCGACTGGTCTGAAGATTGGCCGATACCTTCTCCAGATCCTCCAAAGCTGACTGATACTGCATCAGGAATGTGGATGTACTGCTGGTTTTTGTACTGCTGGTGCTACTGGTGCTGCTTGTACTTGTGCTGCTGGTGGTACTGTCGGTCTTCTTACTTTCACTGGTCGTATCAATATTCAAAGAATTTTTCAGCTGATCCGACGCGGAATTTGCCTTGCTGTACCAATCGTCAACCATCGTTGAGTTTGAGTAGCCAAAGGAGCTGCCATAACCAAGACCTGAGATTCCACTAACTGACATACAATCATCTCCTTTCCGGTAATCATACCTTTTTACAGGGCAGATCATCCCGTCTGTGCGAAACGGGCAGACTGCCGGATTATCAAACCCTCTATTATATTTATCGGCATTTATGTGGTTTTTCTCCATAACAAGGGAAACAACCGGATATTTTTTTCTTTCAATTAAACGCATTTCATATAAATCCTTCTACAAACTGGTCAATACTGTCGTTTCATTCTCGTCCTGCTTCGTTTCCTCAATTAGAAAAGCAACATCCGCAAATTTAAGCTGACTCCCTGGAAGAAGTACGCGTATATCCTCCCTGCCTAATCTGTCCCCATCCAGATAAGTGCCGTTTGTAGAGCCGCAGTCTCTGACCGTACAGAGGCCATTCCTGATCTGAAAGACCGCATGATGTCTGCTGACTGTGGGCCAGTTCAGACCAACATCAGGAGCTTTTAATTTTTTTCCGACCATAACCTGACTTTCCCGGCCATCCAGGAAAAAGTCCTGAATACTTTCTTCCGCTCCCTGATAACAAAACCGCCAGCCACTCGCGGGGGGACTGGAAAATACGTTCAAAACACAGGTGGCCTCGGAACGTTCATCCGGAAAAATTTCCTGTCTCTGATTATACTCCTGATTATACTCCCAGTCCGCAGTAACCTCCGGCGGTTCCCACACGGCTGCGGCCCCATCTGATTTTACCATCAGCTTATAAACAGCGATTCCCGACATAACAATAATCGCGCAGACCAGTCCCATATATGCAATTATTTCTTTTTCACTCATCAGCCCCTGTCTGCCATACCAGATAAATGCCAGCCTTAAAACAGCAGCCAATGCCAGCGCCGCAACCAGCAGCGCCAAAACATAATCCGCAAACCTGCTCTGCTTTCTTCTCTCTCCTTTCTTTTGCTCCTGAACTCGACTCTGCTTTCGCCTTTCCTTTTGTTTTTTCGATTTTTGCTGTTTTTGCTTCTGTATCTTCCTTCTTCCTCCCTCGTCAGATATTTCACAATCTGCCGTTTCATACTGATCGTCAAACAGCTGCTCTCCGTCCTCCCATAAATCCGAAGATGAACATTCCTCCCCTCCATGCTCTTCATTTCCTTCTGTCCCATAAAACAAAAACTGCATAAGATCCTGCATACGAAAGGTTTCTTTGATGCCAATCTGATACAAGCCATACGCTGCACTGACAGCATCGGAATCCTTATGGCTGATTTTATTTAACAGATATTGAAGCAGTGTCCGCACATGTTCACGAAAATTTTTTTCCGGAACCTCTTCCGGATAATAACAGAATTCCGGCAGTCCGTCCCCGTCTTCTCTCCAGTAAATCCATTCTGGCTCTAAACGCAGGCTGTCAATATTCAGCAGAAACTCTTCCAGCTGCCCTGCCGTTTTATTCAGCGCTGCCATCAGCTTCTTTATTTCCTCTGCACTGATACAGCCACTCTCATACTTCCGAATCATCGATTGTTTTCCTGAAATGGTATAACGAAATTCTGACTGCTGGTTAATCTGCTGTAACTGAACCTTCAGCAGCCCGTCGATTCTGTTATTTTCCAGCATCTGAAGCTGATAATGATCCGGGCTGATCCCACCAGCCTCCACCAGCATATAGCATTCATTCCTTTCCCAGCGATATTTAATTTCCATCCGAACTGTCGCCTCCTTCAAAAGGATCCATTAATATCTGACAACTCCAGATCAATTTCACAGGACTTGTTCTTACATACTCTGACATTCCCTGTATGCAGAAATGATTGTTCTCATTATAACCCCCTGTTAAAACACTGGTCATCCATCCGATCAGGTCATTTTCCTCTGCCCGATACCGAACCCGGTACCGATGTCCGTCCTGAATCAACCCACCAGTTTTTTCACATTCCTTTTCCCATCTATAAGCCCGATAATATAACAGACTTACCCTGTCAGTTTCCTCTTCCTGAAAAAATCCGCCGGCTGCCGCCTCAGCGGCGGCAGCTTTCAAAACGGCATAATCATGGAGACTGAATGCCATCAGAATAACAAACAGCATACAACCAATCACTATCGGAACAACCAGAGCCGCCTCCACCGTAAAAACTCCTTCTATTTCAAACCCTGCCACTGATATACAGCGTTTCAAAAGCTGTTTTTTCCTCAGCCGCACAGCGTCACCCCCATATAAGCAGCCCATAAAAACGGTACAAAGGGGATTTGTTTTTTTCGCCCCCATTTTCCGGAAATCATCATACCGCATCCAATAACCGCAGCTGCTGCCAATGCCCAGAATAAAAATAACAGACTGCTCCAAAATCCTGTGAAGATTCCCATAACCATCACAATCACGCCATCTCCCATTCCAACCGCTCCCCTTGTCACCCAGGATATACCCAAAAGCGCCAGCCCTGGCAGACATCCGATTAGAACAGGCAAAAACTGTCCTCCCGCCATGTGCAGAACACAACCTGCGCATCCCCAGACCACCGGGTATATTATCCTGATCCTTTTATGCCTGATATCCTCTAAACTACAAAAGGTAAGCAGGCTGCTGCCTAATATAAAATCCAATGCAATCATTATCTCTCCTCCTGCTGTCTTGCCCTGCACCTGCTGCACAGACGCATCCCTGTTTCCGCTTCATTTTTCGGCACCTTTTTTACCCGTCGTTTCAGGCCGCTGCATCCTAACGTGCCATGATAACGGTCTCCATCTTTTGAAATGTATACCCTCGCCCCTGTTTTTCCTTCACGGCAGCACTTCTCGCACGGTTTATATTTTCCGCCATTCTCATTGCGGCACTGTTCCACCTGATTGTAATCCACATCCTGAATCGACAGCCTAATATGGGTACAGTCTTCATATAAATGATATACGGATCCGGTTTCCGCAACATATACCCATTCCTCTGTTTTTTCCTCCCCTTCTTCTCCGTCCTGCCTCGGCCTGCCGACCCATCCGCGCTTTCTGCTCCGCTGTACAAACTGAAATCTGGTCATTCCCGGAAATCCAATCGGAATCTCCACATCATAGCGTATTACCACATCCACCATTCCGTCTTCCTCCAGGATCCTGCTCTCCAATAGCTGGATACCGTCATTTCCACCTTTGATACAGGCGCCGTCCGGATACTCCTCAGAAACTGTGTCGATAATACTCTGCCGCAGAATTCCTGTCTGAATCCCCCACAGAAGCACCTCTCCTGCCTCCTCTGTCCATTCCTGATCCGGCTGCATGCCTTCTGTCAGACACTCTTTCGTGTAAGCATACTTTGCAGCGGTCTGCGCTGCCTGCTCCGCCGCTTCCTGAATCGCCACCTGCATACGGAGCACCAGAAACAGATAGAGGAATCCATACATCGAAAGAATAAAGACTGTCATAACCACCGAGGCTTCCACCGTAAAACTTCCCGGAATAAAAGAGGTGAATACAGATGCCTTTTCTCCTGTGCCTGAACCATCGTTTTGCGTCAGGATATTGTTTTTTTGTGTTTGGAGATTTACATGGCTTTCTGCTATCGGTTTGTCCTTTTTAAAAAAACGGGAGATATTATGTTTACAGGACATATGACATCCGGCATCAGTTCGAAAGGGCATCTGTATTCACCTCCTTCATTTTTTATACCTGCTCTCCGAAAATATTTCATATAAGCCTGACGTCCCGCTGTGCCCGGCATTTGCTCACCCGCCTGTTTCTTCTTCCTGACCCGAAAATCCTTCTCCATAGCCCCGTTCCTCCGCTGTCTCAAAATGGTATGCTCCATCCTCTTCTGTCCATATCCCGGCCAATGGCAGCGTCACAAACAATTTATCCGCCCGTACCCTCATATGGAATGAAGTCTGATACAGACAGTTCTTCATATAAAAACCCGGTTCTTTCCTCTGAATATTCCACTGTATCATGTCCATACACCGGTACAGCTTTTTCTCTTTTGAGGTCAGGCAGAGAAGCAGACGCAGATAATCCTGATAACGCATTCCCCTTTTACCATTTTCGTCGGAAGGATTCCTTTCCTCTCCCGAACCTGACTGACCGCCCGCTGCCATGGCCGGCGCTTGTTCTAAAGAGGTTTTCCAATCTGCAGACTGCTTAAAAAACGGGACTCGCCCTCCATCGGCCAAAGCTCGCACATCCGTCACCGATTCCGCAAATGCCCAGGCCGCCAGTATCATCAGTTTCACCAGGCCTGCAAGCGGTGTCAGGCCCAATACGCCGGTCAGTGCCATAGCCAGCGTCTGCGCCTGTGCAGACTTTTGCTGGTCACGCAGCAGATAAATAAAATTCATGCCTTCCCGAATCAGCAGCAGTTTTTCCATAACCCGGGAGAGATTTTCCTGATCCGTGCCGCTGTTTCCCAGAATATATTCCAGGTCATAAAAACCGTTGCCTGCCTGCCCGTCAGAATCTGTTCTCCGGTCGACATAAGAAGGCATCGTTTTCAGCGCATATTCACTCAGGCACAGATTTTCATACAAATCACCCGATATTCCTGAGATCATATCCCATAAACCACCGTTCTCCTGTCCGCCGCCCGACACAGCTCCCACCGATGATTCTGGTTGTCCCGACTGTCCTGTCATTTCTGATTGTTCTGACGGCAGACCGCCTGCCTCCACCTGCCGTGAGGACAGCTCTTCCCCTCTGCCGGTCACCAGCGCCAGGACTCCCTTCTCTTTCAGCGCCGTTATCTGTTCCAACAGATCGCTTCGCATCAGTTCTTCCGCTTCCTGCAGTTCCTGTGCCCCTGTAAATGCCGTATGTAAGCTGACACATTCCCCTCGCTTGTCCAGCAGAGCTTCTGCATCATCCGGTTCCATCTGCAAAATTTCATCAATCCCCGGCTGCTGGCCCAGAAAACTCTGCAGTTCCTCAACACGGTTTCCAATCTCAACTGCCAACGCCTTCCTTGTCCCATTGTCTTTTGTATATGCCTCCACCGCCTCTGTCTGCTGATTCGCCGTCTGCAAAAATTCGTCGGATAACTGCGGCTTTAACTGCTCTAACCTGGACAACGGCGGTTCCAGCTGTTCTATCAGCTGCTCCGTAGACTGCCGGATCTGTTCCAGACAGAAATCGGAAACTTCTGTCAGTTCTCCCATGACAGTCTCTTTCTCCCCGGCCTGTTTTGCCACTTTATCCAGACTCTTACATATTTCT
Organism: uncultured Lachnospiraceae bacterium; assembly: GCA_910579325.1. Classification (GTDB taxonomy): domain Bacteria; phylum Bacillota; class Clostridia; order Lachnospirales; family Lachnospiraceae; genus Paralachnospira_A. The sequence continues at coordinate 13,806 of CAJTTU010000061.1, forward strand.
GACAATTCCTTTCTGGCTTTTCTTAAATCAGATTTCAGGGATGCCGCTGCTTCTTCTCCTTCGTCGCATGCCTTCTCCAGCGCCTCCACTCTTTGTTCCAGATCATATTTTTCCCGAAGCAAAGGTTTCAGCTCCTGATAGACATTCGCCGCTTCACTCGCCGAAGACTGTAAATCTTCCGCCGTTCCTTTAAGCCTGACATACTGATTCTCCAAATCCAGCATGTCTCCTGCGGATGCGGTGATCTGATCCACTGCGCCCATCATCTCCTGACATTGCCGCCCCATATGAAGCTTATCCTTCACCTGATCCACCAGGTTTTCCACCATACCGTATTTCATATATTCCATAATTTCCTCCTCCACCGGAGAAGCGCCCCGATCGAGGGCATAGACAGAATCCTCCGTCCACAGCTCATCCGTCTCAAAAGGGTAAAAATGCATTCCCTGAACCATAAGCCCTTTGGAAGGATTCTCATAATAAGACAGATATTCTCCCACAGATTGTTCCAGACTGCCATCATCCTCAAGAAAAAACAGGTGATAACGGTCCATAAGTTCTCTGTGGTATTCGGAAAACAGGGAAAACACGGAAGACTCCGCCGCAGTTCTGATATAATACCGCAAAACAGATACTCTGGCAGATTCCAGCGACGTACAAAGAAGCGTCAGGATCACCACAAGCGCCATACTGACAAACACGGTAATCTGAGCCGGCTGTCTTGTCCACACTTTCATAACAGGCCCTAATAGATCGTTCCGGCCTTGTCCCGGATACTTGAGAAAATATTATTGACCAGCTGGGTCAGCTGTTCCTGAAAGATAATGACCAGCGCAATCAGCACCACCAAAATCAGTATCACCTCCACAACGCCCACAGCGTCCAGTTCAGTATTCGCGAATTTTTCTGCCGCCTGCTTCCATGTTTTCCATATATTCCACACATCTTTTTCTGCTTTTCTTTTCATTTCTCTCATAATTTTTCCTTTCCCGGCGACATACCGCCGTATAATCATTTTTACTGAGTTTATGATGCCGGCTATAAAATTCCCACTCCCGCCTTTCAGGCTTCCTGTTCACCCTTAATCCGCCTTACGGCTGCCAACGCCTCCCTTGCTTCCCATCTGTCTCCTGCTCACTTCTGTCCATCAATCTTAAAGTGCCATGGCCGCCGGAAACATAATCAGAATCAACACCAGGATAAACATCAGAAACATGGGAATCATCAGCTTTGTTCCGGCCTTTTCGCCGTCTCTTTTCGCCTGATGAAGCCTGGCAGAAAATGCCTCGTCAGTCTCCGCCCGCAGCCGCGTCGTTAAATCTCTGCCTCCTTTTTTCAGATTCTGTTCCAAAAGCATGGTCAGCTTCCGATACGGTTGCAAAGCGCACCGCTTTCCAAAACTTTTATAAGCCTGCAGTTCCGCCTGACCTCCCTGCATTCCCCGGCATGCATAGAGCATCTCTTCATAGGCATACCGCCTCTTTTCCATCCCGGTTTCCACCTGTCTGTTATAATTCAGAGCTATTTTTTCCCAGGCTCCCCTCACTGTGAAACCTGCGCCGATTAAAACGGTCAGCTTTGAAAGAATATCCGGATAGTCAGCCATCATCTGCCGATTTCTCTCCTCCTCTCGTTCCTTCAGCTTTTGGGTATGACTGCAGCAATACAGCGCCGCAGTCAACAGGCCCATTCCTGAGATCAGCAAACCATTTCGGCGTTTTCCCGCCGGATAAAAAGACAGTGGCCTGCCATCATAAGAATCAGGCAAAGTAACTTTTTCACCATAAGGATCCTCTGTATCCTTTTCTTTTAATACCACTGCCAGCTCTCCCTCCAACAGATCGTTTTCCGATAAAAGGGGGCGTATAATCCGGCAGGGGATCTGATATTCTGTTTTTTGCTCTCCATACGACAGTTCCAATACTACATAAGTGATAATACCCTCATCCGGTATCTCCTCCGCCACAACGGCGCCGCTGTGATCGATGTATTCCCACCGCTCCGGCGTCCACCTGCACTGGATTCCCGGCGGCCCGAATTCCAGAAAATCAAGCTGCCCGTCCACCCGGTCCAGAGATTCATTCTCCCCCGGAAGCTGCTTCAGTGCCTGTGTATAAGTCTCTTCAAAAAGCAGCTCAAGCTCCTGCGCCGTATACTTCCTCGGACTTACTGAGAACTCCGCCGCTCTTCTCCCTTCCCATGCGCCTTCTGCCTCCAGTTGATAAACTCTGCTGCTCCCCCCTGCCCGGGGGCGGTCCAGATTCGTAATTTCCCGTCCGGACCCGTACAGCCGCGCCGCTTCTGCCCCGATCCCTGCCATCAGACTTAACACGGCCAGAAGCCAGGCACAGGTAAAACGTTTCACCTGAAAACGCTTATAATCTTCTTCCACATCATCCCTGACAAAAATCCTGCGCAGTCTCTGTCTGATTTCTCCCTGCGGGCCGTTTTGCCTCCGCCGCAGCAGTCTTTCATACCAGTTCCAGAGCACAGCTCCCGCCGGATAAAAAAAGCGAAGGAATCCTGCGTTCCGATCTCCATTGGCATTCCGGAACAACGCCTCTCCCCTGATCAGACCAATCAGATAAACAGCCGTCAACACAGCCAGTCCTGCTCCCATTCCTGCTATCGCAAACATTCTCATCTCCTCCATTTCCTATCTATTCTCACAACCTCTCCATATCTGATTTTGTGAGATGTTTCCCCGGATATACACAATTCATGAAGCGTATGCAAAGATACACTGTGTCAATTTGCGAATAACCAGCAAAAGCCGTCACAACAGCCCGTTCACCGAGATCCCGGGAGCACATTCCTTATTAAAGCTCTATATCCATTAATTTTCCGGAATACCGGCAGATTCCCAGATAAGCCACAAGGCTGACAGCCATCACAATCCGGCCGGTCGCCGTATGATACATGGGATAAAAGAAATGGGGCGAACTGAAATTAATATAGGCAAGAATGCCCAAAGGCACCACATTCATAATTTTCCCTTCCAGGCGCACCGCCGTCATCATCGTGATAATTTCCTCCTTCACCTCCACTCTGGATGCGATCACCTCCCCCGTCTCTGAGATAATTCTGACCAGATCGGCTCCTGAACGTTTGGAAATCCTGAAAATATCTGAAAAGCTCCTTACCTCATCCAGTCCGCTTCTTCCGGCAAAATCATCGAGCGCCTTTTCAATCGGTACGTTCATGCCTGTCTGGTGAACCATGTATCCAAATTCCCGGGATATCGGCTGGTTTTCTCCGAAACGCTGACACAGATCCTTCCAGGTCTGTGCAAACGCATTTTCTACCGAATAGCCTGCGCTTAAAGATACGCCGATTGAAATAATCGCCTCCTTCCATTGCAAAAGCAGCTGTTCCCGCTGCTTTTTCGCCAGACTCTTTCTCATCAGAAACGGATACAGCGATCCTATGGGAGCTAAGATGAAAAAAAATACTATGTTTTGAAAAAACAGACAGGAGAACACCGCCGTACAGCCGATACCAGTTATGGCATACCGCAAAAATTCCCGGACGGTCAGCCGATATCTGTCATATCTCGGCAATGCCGGCATGAATGAGTTTTTCTCTGTTTCTGAGGGAACTGCCCGCAGCCTTAAGTTCTCCTCCGACAACTCCTTCTTTGCCGCTATCTTCTGTTTCTTCCTCATATTGATAGAGGGGTTCCAACGTAATTTCTCCATCTGTAAAACCTGTCACCTCCATAATGCTGACCACCTTCCTGCTGCCATCCCGGAATCGGGATAAATGCACCATAATATCGATGGCTGAAGCAATCTGCCCACGCACTGCCATAAGCGGGATCTCCGTCCCTGTCAGTACCATAGTCTCCAGCCGCTTTAGCATATCCGACGGATTATTTCCGTGGCCTGTTGATAAACTTCCGTCATGGCCCGTATTCATCGCCTGAAGCATATCCAGAGCCTCAGCCGAACGGACCTCTCCCACGACGATCCTGTCCGGACGCATCCTTAAAGCCTCCCTGATCAGATCTCTGATCGTAATCTCATTCCTGCCCTCCAGATTTTTATTCCGGGCTTCCAGCCGTACCAGATTCGGAATATGGTTAAGCTTTAGCTCTGCCGAATCCTCGATGGTAATCACCCGTTCCCGCTCCGGAATAAATCCCGACAGCGCATTCAGCATCGTGGTCTTTCCGCTTCCCGTACCGCCGCTGATAAATATGTTATACCGGGCCTGAACCAGAAGCTTCAGAAAATCCGCCGCCTCCGATGTGATGCTGCCCCAGGCAATCAGCTGCTCCATGGTCACAGGACGAGAAGAAAATTTTCTGATGGTCAGAATCGGACCGTTGATGGCCACGGGCGCCAGCACCACATGGACTCTGGAGCCATCCTCAAGCCGGGCATCCGTCATGGGAACCGTGTCATTGACCACTCGATTCACCTTTGCTACAATCTGCTGAATTACGTCCTCCAGCTTTTCGCCGGAGGTAAATGCGGCCGGCCACTGTTCCACCTTCCCACCCCGCTCCACAAAAATATGCTCCGGACCGTTTACCATAATCTCCGTAATACTCTCATCCTCCAGTAAATCCTGAAGCACATCCAGCCCCCGCAGGCTGTTCAGCAGATATTTCCGCAGCCTTTCTTTATTACTCAAATCCAGACAGCACTCTCTGCCCTGCTCCATCACAAACCGGTCAATCTCTGCAATCAGCTCCTCATCAGACATCTCCCGGGTCTTGTCCAGCCGCTCCATAAAACAATCCTGAAAGTAAATGTATTCTTCTTTTCCAATTCCAATCATAAAATCCTCATTCCTGTAAGCTGTATGCCGGACAGCCGCCTTCGTCTTTTCATTCGCCCACGCCGGCAATTTTCCTGGAAAACTTCTCCATAGGACTCCACAAAAGGCTTTCCGCTCCTGCCATTCTTGCCTCCAGCTTCACCATCGGCAGACTGACTTTCTCAATCTTGTCCAATATCTGCTGCTGTCCAGACACCTTCATATAATTTTCAAAAGAATGGATTTTTTCCTGGGACACAGGATCGTCCTGCTCCGGCATATATACCTGCCTGCATACGTCCAGCAGTTCCAGAGGACTGTCGCCTCCCTCTCCGATATCAAGCACAACTTTTTCATATCCTCCCTCCGATACCGCCCATCTTACCAGCCCGGCCAGTTCTTCTGTCCTGATCTGACGCAGATCCCAGGGAAAGGTAACCGGCGGAATATATTCCAGTCCATGAAGCCTGCTGAATACATTCATATCCTGAAAGCTTTCCGGAGAATTCTGGCGGAACAGAAACATTACGTCCGCCAAATCTTTTTCATGGTCCTTCGGCCGCAGTTCATCTATGATGCAGAATTCATCCAGACTGATCATCAGACATTTGCACTGCTCCGCGAACACGGACGCCAATACAAAAGAAAAAATCGTTTTCCCACATCGCTTCACCGGAGAATACACGCCGATGATCTCTCCGTTCCCACCCCTCTTAGACAGCCCGTTTTTATCGCCGCTCTGTTTTTCGCAGCAGTCCATCACCTCGCGCAAAAGACCGTCGGACGCCTGAAATTTATATACCGAACGACTGTCCGACTGTTCAGGATGCATTTCTTCGCTGAGCACAATCAGCTGCCCTACATGATTCCAGTTTTTCATGGACTCATCAGCCATAGACTGCCCTACAAGCAGAATATCCAGCGTCCCATGTTCCAGATGGGAAGAAACCTCCTGCTCACTGTCAAAGGTAAACAGCCTGAGTCTGCAGCCCTCCTTCGCCGTTATGTATTCCGCCAGCCGCTTTACATATCCCGGCTCCCTGTCCAAAATTCCCATACTTTTGTCTTTCATGATATCCCCTTTCTAAATTATGGTTCCGCAACTCCCGGGGGTTGTACGGTCCGTTGCTGTTTTTATTTAGTTTTGCAGCTCTCCTGCCATTGCTATAAGCACTTAATGTTTATTAATATCGTTTCAGTTATCTGATTCGGGGTATTCGTCGGAATACGACATTTACAGATATGCTTCGCAGATCTACCAAGGAATGAGCATCCCGCCGCGTCCGGCGTTCGCTGTGCAACTGTATTATCCCAGCATTTTCCAGATTCGTCAAGCAGTTCTTTTTGTGGCACATTTCTGCACTTTTGGATTCTTTAACCTAATACGCACCTG
>CAJTTU010000062.1 GCA_910579325.1 uncultured Lachnospiraceae bacterium
GGCAGCACGAATGTGAATCCGGTGATTGTGCGCAAGATTCTGGGACAGTTAAAAGCGGCGGGGCTGGTCAATGTGGCCAGGGGCTCCGGCGGGGCTTCTATTCCGAAGCCGTTAAATGAGATTTCTTTTCTTGATATCTACAATGCGGTGGAATGTATTGAAAACGGGGAGCTGTTCCATTTTCATGAGCATCCCAATCCGGACTGCCCGGTGGGAAGGAATATCCATGGGATTTTAGACGACAGGCTGATACAGGTACAGAGGGCGATGGAGGCGGAGCTTTCTTCGATTACGTTGGAAGATATTTTGCGGGACGCAAGGAAAATGATTGGGGAGAATTAATTGAGAGAAATCGGTTTAAGGGAGTTCATTTGAGAGAATTGATTGAAGAAATCCGGTTTAGGGAAGTTGATTAGAAAATATTGGTAATAGAAAATTGATTTGTAGTGATCGATGGAAGACGGTTGATATTTGAGGCTTTGAAGCGCTTTTTTCAAAGCCTCAATATTTTTTTGAAAAAAATTTATTGTAACTATCGACATTACAACAAAGATATGCTAATATCTTGATGTAACAAAAATCATTACAACAACAAACTTTATAAAACGGAGGTATTGATTATGAAGATCGCGGTAGTATGTGCAAACGGTAAAGCAGGGCAGTTGATTACAAAGGAGGCGATTCGGCGCGGGCTTGACGTAACGGCGGTTGTCCGGGGAGAGAACAGATCGGCGGCGCCTGCGTCCATAATCAGGGATGTGATGGATATCACGGCGGAAGACCTGAGAGAATTTGACGCGGTGGTCGATGCCTTTGGAGCGTGGACGGAAGAGACGCTTCCGATGCACAGCGCATCTCTAAAGGTTCTTTGCGACGCGTTATCAGGCACCGATACCCGGCTGCTGGTGGTCGGCGGCGCGGGAAGCCTTTATGTAAATCCGGAGCACACGGCCTGCGTTGCCGACGGCCCGGATTTCCCGGATATGTTCAAACCCCTTGCGGCAGCCATGGCAAAAGCGCTCTCCGAGCTCCGGCAGAGAAACGACGTGAAGTGGACTTACATAAGTCCTGCCGGCGACTTCCAGGCAGAAGGCGAGCGCAGCGGCGAATATATCCTTGGCGGGGAAGAACTGACGCTGAATGAAAAAGGCGAAAGTGTCATCAGCTATGGGGATTATGCGATTGCCATGGTAGATGAGATTGTGAACGGCGGACATATCCGGGAGCGGATCAGCGTAGTTCGGAAGTAAGTCTGGCAGGCAGGGCAGATGAAAACTGCTGTCCATATTGTGAGCGACGCATGGAAATATATTTTGGGCAGAGTACTAAGAAAGGAGCCGGGTATGAATCAGAATGAGCGGAGAAGATTTTTAATCAGGGAGCTTTTGCAGGAGGATGTACGGTATCGAAATATGGAGATTCCGGAGGCGGAAGAGGAGCAAAAGCAGCTGCTCAGAGGGTTGATGAATATCCGGCCTCCCAGAAAAGCAGACAGGGAATTTCTGAAAATACAGGATGAATACCTGCAGGCGGAAACGGCGGCGAAAGGGGTAACGGAACTGGCTGACCTGGTTCCGGTGTCGGAAGGTCTCTATCTCTGGCAGGGGGATATCACCACACTCTGCTGTGACGCGGTCGTGAATGCCGCGAACAGCGGCATGACGGGATGCTATGTGCCAAACCACAGATGCATCGATAACTGCATCCATTCTTTCAGCGGGATACAGCTTCGTCTGGACTGTGCGGAAATGATGGGGCGGCAAGGGCATGAGGAAGAAACGGGAAAGGCCAAGATCACAAAAGCCTATAATCTTCCATGTAAATATGTTCTGCATACGGTGGGGCCGATGATCACCGGCTGGCTGACCGAAAGGGACTGTGATCTGCTGGCCGGATGCTATCGTTCCTGTCTTGGGCTGGCGGCGGAAAATCAGCTGGAAAGCGTGGCGTTCTGCTGTATTTCTACCGGTGAGTTTCATTTTCCCAATGATCAGGCGGCGCGGATCGCAGTCAGTACGGTCAGGGAATTTATGCGGCAGGAAACAAGTGTAAAGAAGGTGATTTTCAATGTTTTCAAAGATTTGGACAAGAGAATCTACGAAGGATTACTCCGGGAATCTCAGGCGGCTGAAAGAAGCCGTCGATGAGGCAAAGGCCATTGTGGTCGGAGCGGGAGCCGGATTATCCGTATCGGCGGGGTTTACTTATGCCGGGGAGCGGTTTGAGAGATATTTCGGGGACTTTATAGAAAAGTACCATATCCCGGATATGTATTCCGGCGGCTTTTATCCCTATGCCACTTTGGAGGAATACTGGGCATGGTGGAGCAGGCACATTTATTATAACCGGTATGTGGACGCCCCTGAGCCAGTCTACCGGACGCTGTGGCAGCTGGTTAAGGATCGGGATTATTTTGTCCTCACCACAAATGTAGACCATCAGTTTCAGAAGGCCGGATTCGATAAAAACCGGCTGTTTTATACCCAGGGAGACTATGGGCTGTGGCAGTGTTCCCGGGCTTGCCATCAGAAGACCTATGATAACGAAGCGGCTGTCCGCCGGATGCTTTCGGAGCAAAGGGATATGAAGATCCCGGCAGAGCTGATCCCCAAATGCCCTGTCTGCGGCGCGCCCATGACCATGAATCTGCGCCAGGATGATTCATTTGTCCAGGATCAAGGCTGGTATGCGGCGTCCGAACGGTATCGTGATTTTATCCGCGGGCATAAAGGGATGCGTGTTTTGTTTTTGGAGCTTGGCGTAGGGGGGAATACGCCGGGGATCATCAAGTATCCCTTCTGGCAGATGACGGCGGAAAATCCGCAGGCGGTGTATGCCTGTGTCAATGATGGGGAGGCGGGATGCCCAAAGGGGATTGCGGGGCAGTCTGTATGTATAAATGGGGATATTAGGGAAGTATTAAACTTGCTTTAACCGGAAGGCGGTCTTGAAACGCATTGTTTCAAAACCGCCTTCCGGAATTTGCTGCAGATTGACTTGCTGCAGATTAAGATGCATTAACAAACAGCCGCCGTCACTCTCTCTTCATTGTCAGGAAAACGCCAATGACCGCGCCGGTCAGGATCATCGGCGCGATTCTGACAAACAGCCATTCAAATGAGTGGAATATCACTCCGAGAACGGCGGTTTCAGGATCACTGTAATCCCATCCCAGGTAAGGACTTTCCAATGACAGAAGAATTGCGAAACCTGCTGCCGTGACGACGCACAATAAGATAAGAAGCCAGTGCAGAACTCTCTTTTTTGCGCCTTTTCTTTGTGCAAGCTGCAGGTTTATCACCTCCAGTTTTGCGGAAATCGCCCTTAGGTCATCAGCCTCCGGCACAAGAACGTTTTCTCCGAGCAGCGTACTTACAGGTGTTTCAAGGGCTTCCGATATGGAGATCAGCATATCGGAATCGGGAACTGACAATCCCTGCTCCCATTTAGAAACTGTTTGCCGCACCACATTCAGCCTGACGGCCAGCTCCTGCTGGGAAAGCCCTTTTGATTTTCTGATTGCTTTCATATTTTCATTGAGCATTGGGAATAGCCTCCTTTCTTTCAGCTTTTATTTTTCAGCTGTTGCCATTATTATAGGAAAAACTGCCCGTTGCCGCAAGCAACGCCTTTTAACATTAAAATAACAAAACCGTTGACATCCGGAGAATATATGGCTATACTAAAATTATATTTTAGTTTGGCCATATATTCTTGCCATAATGGCCTATACTGTAATTGAAAGGAGCGCTTGTCATGCCATATATTAAGCGGGCTGTGGAGGATACGGTTCTCCGGGTTTCTAAAATGTTCCCTGTGCTGTTAGTGACCGGCCCCAGGCAGGTCGGAAAAACAACTCTGCTCCAAAGGCTGGCACAAATGCAGCGTGATACAGGGGTGGAACGAAAATATGTAACGCTGGACGATCCTGACGTAAGATATCTGGCAAAGAACGATCCGGCGCTGTTTTTACAGAGATATTCCCCGCCAGTGCTGATCGATGAAATTCAGTACGCGACGGAGCTGTTGCCCTATATCAAAATGAGCGTAGACCGTTCCAAAAAAAAGGGGGATTTCTGGATCACAGGCTCCCAGGTCTTCCGCCTGATGAAAAATGTAAGCGAGAGTCTTGCGGGACGGGTTGGCATCGTGAATTTGCTGGGATTGTCAGATGCGGAAATTTATCAGGAGCCAAGCGAGCCGTTTCAAACCGATGAAGCATATCTGATGAACCGTTTATCGGTAAGGACACGGAAAGGTTTAAACGAGATTTACGGCAGAATTTTCAAAGGCTCCATGCCGGAGCTTTACGCGGATGAAGATATGGATTGGGAAACCTATTACCGTTCTTATGTAGATACGTATCTGCAGAGAGACATTCGTGATCTTGCGCAGGTTGCCGATGAGATGCAGTTTTATAATTTTATGACAGTTGTTGCCGCCCATACTTCAAAGCCGGTTGTCTATGAGGAACTGGCAAGTGCTGTCGGGATTTCGGCACCGACAGCGAAAAAATGGCTTTCTATTTTGGTATCCTCCCATATTATTGCCCTTGTGCAGCCATACCACAACAATGTGCTGAAACGTGTTGTCAAAATGCCCCTCCTTCATTTTTTAGACACCGGCTTGGCGGCCTATCTCTTGAAGTGGGGAAATCCCGAAGCATTGGAAAGAGGAGCGATGTCCGGCGCTTTTTTCGAAAGTTATGTGTTTTCAGAAATTTATAAAAGCTACTTAAACGCCGGAAAAGAGCCTCCTATTTTCTATTACAGGGATAAGGACCAGAAGGAAATTGATCTGTTAATTTATCAAAACGGCATACTTTCCCCAATAGAAATAAAAAAAGCGGCTTCTCCAGGCAAAACGGCGATAAAGCATTTCAAGGTTTTGGAGCCCATAACCCGTGAAGAAGCCTTTGGAGGCCTGGAATCCCTGAAAGTAGAGATCGGGACAGGAAATGTGATTTGTATGGCAAACGATTTGCTGCCTGTGGATGAAAAAAACTGGTATGTGCCGGTTTGGCTGATTTAAGCATCAAAATACGGAAAAGGAGCCGGAAATGTCGGGGCGATCCATTAACTTTGGATATTCCGGATTTCCGGCTCTATCCCTGTATGCAGCGAGCCAAAGCCGTGTCTGCATGACATTGGCGATTATTCAGCCCTTCCGCAGCGCTTCTTTCCGCACCTTCCCGCTGATCGTCTTTGGAAGCTGCTCCACAAACTCTATGACGCGTATCCATTTATACTCCGCCAGTTTTTTATTGCAGAAATCTCTGATTTCCAACTCCAGCTCCCGGGAGGGCGCGCATCCTTTTCGGAGAACCACCACGCCCTTGATGGCCTGCCCCCGCAGGGTGTCGGGAACGCCGATAACGGTGCATTCGGATACGGCCGGATGTTCCATCAAAATATGCTCCACCTCGTAAGGCCCCACCCGGAACCCACCGGTTTTAATGATATCGTCAAAGCGGCCATGAAACCAGTAATGGCCGCTTTCATCCATATATGCCGCGTCCCCGGTGTGATAGACGCCGCCCCGCCATACATGGTGGTACTGTTCTTCATTGTCCAGATAGCCGCTAAGGAGGCCGGGCTGTCTGCCGTTTTTGGGAGGGATAATTACCACCTCACCGATTTCTCCGGCGGGAACGGGTTTGCCGTCCCTGTCCTGCAGCGCAATCTGATAAAAGGGGGAAATGGTTCCCATAGAGCCTTCCACGGCCTCATATCCTTTCAGATTTCCCATTAACAGGGTGGTTTCAGTCTGCCCGTAGCCCTCGCTAAGGGGAATTCCCGTACGCTCCGTAAACCGGCGGAATACTTCCGGCGCCAGCATTTCCCCGGCGGTGGAAGCGTGGCGCAGAGAGGGCATGTCGGGGATGCCCTTGCGAACCAGATACCGGTAGACGGTGGGCGGCGCGCAGAAGGAGGTGACGCCGTACTGGTTGATGACGGAAGTCAGCTGTCTGGGGTCAAAATTGTCAAAGTCGCAGACCATCACGGCGCTGCCTACAAGCCACTGGCCGTACAGCTTTCCCCAGGAGGCTTTGGCCCATCCGGTTTCCGCCACCGTAAAATGAAGGCCGCCTTCCTCCGCCTGCTGCCAGTATTTTGCCGTCACGATATGGGCCAGCGGGTAGGAAAAGTCATGGATCACACCTTTGGGCTCGCCGGTGGTTCCGGAGGTGAAATAGAGCAGCATGGGGTCTGAGACGGCGGTTTCCTGCCGGGCAAGACGGCTGTCCGCAGCTTCCATTTCCGCTGTGAGGTTGCAGAAGCCTTCCATATCCTTCTGCACGCACCACAGCTTACAGCTCAGTCCTGCCTGCCCGACAGCCTGCCTGATTTTCTCGGGCGTCTCATTCTGGGGCGTGCAGATCACGGCGTCCGCACTGGCGGCGCGCAGCCGGTATACATAGTCCCTGACCATCAGCATATGGGTGGCCGGGATCATTGTAACGCCCAGCTTATGCAGGGCAATGGCGGCAAACCAGTATTCATAGTGGCGTTTTAACACCACCATCACCCGGCTGCCCCGTTTCAGGCCGGCGGAAAGAAAGACGTTTGCCATCCGGTTGCTGTAAGCTCTGATATCGGCAAAGGAAAAGGTATGGGATTCGTTTTCCGTATTGCACCATATGATGGCGGTTTTGCCAGGAGTGGCTTCGGCGATGGCGTCCGCCACATCGTAGCCGAAATTGAAATTGTCCGGATAATCCAGCTCGATGCTTTGGAGCCGTCCCAGCTCATCCGTCGTTTCCCTGCAAAATTTCTGATAAATGCTCATAAAAGCTCCTTGCCTTTCCATTGTGTATGGAAAATTCGAAACTGCCATATTCCTTATAGCGTCTGCCCTGCCATGGCATTTGTGCCGAGGCGGCGGAAGCGGTCATAGCGTTTTCCCACCAGCTCAGGATCTGTGGACAGGGTCCGGATTTCCTCGGCCAGAAGGGAGCGGATACGGGTGTAAAATTCTTTTTTGCCGATGTCGTTCTCAGAAATAATCTGTTCGATCACCCCGAAAGACAAGGCATCCTCTGCCGTCAGCTTTAAGCTGGCCGCCGCGGTTTCCGCGTAAGCGGCGTCCTTCCACAAAATACTGGCGCAGCCCTCGGGGGAGATCACGGAATAGACGGCATTTTCCAGCATCCATACCCGGTCTGCCACCGCAAGGGCCAGAGCGCCGCCGCTGCCGCCTTCTCCGATTAAAAGGGAAATAATGGGAACGCAGAGGGTGGACATTTCTGTCAGGTTTTCGGCAATGGCCTGGCCCTGTCCCCGTTCCTCCGCGCCCACGTCACAGCAGGCGCCGGAGGTGTCAATCAGGCAGATGACCGGACGGCCGAATTTCTCCGCCTGTTTCATAAGCCGGAGCGCTTTTCGGTACCCCTCGGGACTCGGCGCGCCAAAATTCCGGCGGGCTCGTTCTTTAGCGGTATGTCCCTTTTCCACGGCGATAACGGTTACGGGGCTGCCCTCCAGCCTGGCGATACCACCCACAATTGCCGGATCGTCCCCGAATCGTCTGTCGCCGTGCAGTTCGATAAATCCTTTGAAAATATTCCGGATATAGTCAAGGCCGGTGGGACGTTTATTGTCCCTGGCCAGCTTTACTCTGTTATAGGGCGTCTGGTTCATGGGCGTATCCTCCAAATATAGTTTTGCAACTTCCCTCCCAATCCCCCTGGATCTGGGAGGGGATCTGCTGTTTTCTCAATTACCTGAGTCCGCCGTGCATGCGCAGAAGCTTTGCCAGCATCTTTTTCTGATTGCTCCGGGGAAGGATCTCGTCGATAAATCCGTGTTCCAGCACAGATTCTGCCTTTTGAAACCCTTTTGGAAGGGATTTTTTCGTGGTCTGTTCGATCACTCGTTTTCCGGCAAAGCCCACGGTGGCTTCCGGTTCCGCCAGAATGATATCCGCCTCCATGGCGAAGCTGGCGGTGACGCCTCCAGTGGTGGGGTCGGTGAGAAGGGCGATGTACAGAAGGCCGGCATCGCTGTGCCGTTTGATGGCGGCGCTGGTTTTGGCCATCTGCATCAGCGACAGAAGCCCCTCCTGCATACGGGCGCCGCCGGAAACGGTAAATCCGATCATCGGCATGCGCTGTCTGGTGGCGTACTCAAAAAGGGCGGTGATTTTTTCCCCTACGGCGGCACCCATGCTTCCCATCATAAAATAAGGCTCCATAACGAAGATGCAGCAGCTTCGCCTGCCGATTGTGGCGGTACCGCACAGTACCGCCTCTTTTTCACTGCTGACAGAGCGCACCGTCTCTAATTTATCCTGATAGCCGGGAAAGCGAAGGGGGTCTGAGGAGCATATGTCGGAATACAGCTCGTGAAAGCTGTTTTTATCAGCGATCATATGCAGCCGCTGCCTGGCTTTCATGCGAAAATGATAGCCGCATGCGCAGACCATCTGATTGGCCCAGAGACGGCTTAAAGGAATGTCCTTATGGCAGTTGGGACAGTTCTTTTCCGGTTCCCCTTCGTCCTGATGAACCAGGGCGGCGCTGCGACCTCCTTCTTCCAGCTTGTTTTTCGGTTTAAGAAAATGAATCAGAGCCATAATAATCACCTGTTCCCCATAAAAGTCAGATCATAGCTGCCGGAGGTAAAGCGTTCGTCCTCAACGATGCAAAGCTGTTCCTCCAGATTGGTGGGAATCCCCCGGATCACCAGCTCGCAGAGGGCAGCCCGGATTTTCCGCAGCGCTTCTTCCCTTGTCTTGGCATAGACAATCAGCTTGCCCAAAAGAGAATCGTAGTAGGGAGATACTGGGGTTCCTTCTATTAAATAGGTGTCGAATCTCACGGAAGGCCCGCCGGGCACATGGAGCATCTCCAGCCTTCCGCAGCTTCCGGCGTTGATGCGGCATTCGATGGCCGTGCCAGTTAAGGGGATATCTTCCTGGGTGAAGCTTAAAGGGATACCGGCGGCAATGCGGATCTGCCATTTGACCAGGTCGATGCCGGTAAGCATTTCCGTGACACAGTGTTCCACCTGTAAACGGACGTTCATCTCCATAAACCAGAAATGTCCCTCACGATCAAGAAGGAATTCCAGGGTGCCGGCTCCCACATAGCCTAACTGCTTTGTGGCGCCTATGGCGGCTTTTATAATGTCCTGCCGCTGGCTGTCATTTACGGCCGGGGAAGGGGTTTCCTCCAGAAGCTTCTGGTTGCGCCGCTGCAAAGAGCAGTCTCTGTCCCCCAGGCAGACCACGTTTCCCGCCTCGTCGGCTAAAATCTGCAGCTCCACATGGCGGGCCGGGAAAATGTATTTTTCCACATATACGGAGCCGTCGCCGAAGGAGCTGACGGCCTCCGCCGCCGCCTGCAGATAGGCATCCTCCACATCTTCCCGGGACTGAATCAGACGGATGCCCCGTCCGCCGCCGCCTGCGCAGGCTTTCAGCATGACCGGATAGCCCAGCTGATCGGCCGCCTTCATCGCGGCCTCGGGCGAGGAGACGGCTTTTGTACCGGGAATGACGGTCAGGCCGGTACGCTTCACCAGTTCTTTTAACAGCGCTTTGTCGCTGAGCCGTTCCATGCTGTCCGGGTCAGGCCCGATAAACACGATGCCCTGTTTCCGGCACAGTCTGGCAAAATGGGCGTTCTCGGACAGGAAGCCGTAGCCGGGGTGGATGGCCTGGGCGCAGGAGAGAAGGGCGGCGCTGATGATCTGCTGTTCGTTCAGATAGCTGTCAGAGGCCTCCGGGCCGCCGATGCAGTAGCTCTGGTCTGCCAGCGCCACATGAAGGGCGTCTTTGTCAGCCTCGGAGTAGACCGCTACCGTGGCGACGCCCATTTCCTTGCAGGCCCGTATAATCCGGACGGCGATTTCGCCCCGATTCGCGATTAATATTTTTGAAAACATATGCTCCTTTTCCCTGATGCGTTGATTACTTTCAATATGGTATTTCCTGTATGGTTATACGTAAGCGCATAGCTCAATGTCGTGCAGGTGGATTGCGGGAGTGCGATAGCACGAAGCAATCTACTTTCAAATTATTTTGCGTCAGTCAGTATCGGCTTTCGTAATACAGAAGGAAAATTCGGCGGATACACAGAGCCTGCCGCCGACAGAAACAGTGCCCTCGGCAAAGTAAAAGGGATGTTTGGCCCGCTTAATGCTGCACCGGGTTTCTATGGTATCGCCGGGTCTGACCGGAGAGCGGAATTTTACCTGGTTCAGTCCCGTGTACACGGGAAGCATTCCTTCGGTCAGCGCATCTTCCATCAGAACGCAGGCCGACTGGGCCAGAATTTCACACAGAATCACGCCGGGGACGATGGGGCTGCCCGGAAAATGCCCTTTCAGGAAAAATTCGTCGCCCCTTACGGTATAGTGGCCGACGGCCACGCCTTCCCTGCATTCCGCATCGTCCAGCAGAAGCATATGGTCTCTGTGGGGCAAAATCCCCATGATTTGTTCTCTGTCCATTGTCAGCCTGCCGCCTCCTGTCTTCTGGCAATCCGGAAAAGCTCCGTGCCGTATTCCACTACCTGGCCGTTGGTCGCGCAGACCTGAGAAATAACGCCGGATTCCTCGGCGGCAATTTCATTCATCAGTTTCATGGCCTCGATGACGCAGAGGACATCGCCTTTTTTGACAGAGCTGCCGATGGAGACATAGGCCTCCGCGTTTTCGGCGGGGGCGGCGTAAAATACGCCGACGATCGGAGAGGTGACGCTGATATAATCGCCTGCCTCCCCCTGATGAAGAGCCTCAGAGCCTGCAAAAGCAGAAACAGAAGCAGAAACGGAAACAGGATCGGAGGCAGCAGCAGGAGCGGGAGCGGGCTGCTGCAGGATGATCTGCTCCTTTGTCCCGGCAGGAATGGCTCGCTCCAGCCGCACCACCTGATCCTTCTCCGTGATTTCCAGGCCGGTAAGCTCCAGCTCTTTCATCAGCTCCGCATATTTTCGGATATCAGATTCTTTCATGATTCCCTCTTTTCTAATTTAGTTCCGCAACTCCCCTTCCATTGCTATGCCCCCTGAATCTGTACGGTTCGTTGCTGTTCTTTCATAGAGCATCTGAGGATGCATCAAATTTTTCTGAATGCCAGGCAGGCATTGTGGCCGCCGAAGCCGAGAGAGTTGGACAGCGCCAGGCTGATGTCTGCTTTTACTGCCGTATTTGGCACGTAATTCAGGTCGCAGGCTTCGTCGGCTTCCTTCAGATGAATGGTGGGAGGAATGACGCCCTCCCGCAAAGTCAGCAGGCAGGTCAATGCTTCGACTGCTCCGGCGGCTCCCAGCATATGGCCTGTCATGGACTTGGTAGAGCTTACATAGGACTGATAAGCTTTTTCCGTGCCCAATGCCTGCTTGATGGCAATGGTTTCTACCCTGTCATTCATAGGGGTACCGGTGCCGTGGGCATTGACATAAACCAGGTCATCCGGCGTATAGTCTGCTTCCTTCATGGCATCTTCCATAGCCCGTGTGCCGCCCTTTGCCTCCGGGTGAGGGGCGGTGATATGGTAGGCGTCGCAGGTGGAGCCGTAGCCGCATACCTCGCCGTATATATAGGCGCCCCTTGTCATGGCATGTTCATATTCCTCCAGTACAAAAGCCACGGCCCCTTCTCCGATGACAAAACCGGCACGCCGTCTGTCGAAGGGGAGAGAGGCTTCGTCGGGATTCTCTGACTGGGACAGCGCCTGCATGTTGGTAAAACCTGCTACGGCGGCAGGCGTGATGGCCGCTTCCGCGCCGCCGGTGAGCACGGCGTCGGCATAGCCGTGGCGGATCATCCGCATCGCCTCGCCGATGGCATTGGAGCCGGAGGCGCAGGCGGTGACAGAGGGCATGGCAGAGCCCTGGCAGTTGTGGCGGATGGCAATCATCCCGGCAGCCATATTGGCGATCATCATGGGGACGAAGAGGGGAGACACCCGGCGGGGCCCCCGTTCCATCAGCTTTTTGTATTCCGTCTCAAAGGTGTTGATGCCGCCGATGCCTGCGCCGAACTGCACCCCGAACCGTTCCGGTTCCACGGTTCCTTCTATTCCGCTTTCTTCCGCGGCCTGCTGCGCCGCCGCCACAGCAAACTGGGCGTAACGGTCGGTTCGCAGAATATCATTTCGTTCCAGGTAGAGGGCAGGGTCAAAGCCTTTGACCTCCGCCCCAAGCTTCGCTTTATAATTCGCTGTGTCGAAAAGGGTGATGGGAGCGATGCCGTTCTTTCCGGCAAGCAGATTCTGCCAGGTTTCCCGCGCGTTTAACCCCAGCGGAGTGACCGCGCCCATTCCGGTGACGACGACACGTCGGTTATTGTTTGTTGAGTCACTCATAAAAGGCTCCTTTTGTTTGAGAAAAATAGTTTTTTAACTCCAAACGGCAATTTTCTTGCAGCTTATAAATTTACATGGCGATTCCGCCGTCAACCCGCAGAACCTCCCCCGTAACATACCCGGCTGTGGCCAGATAAGCCACGGCATCCGCCACGTCGTCGGCTTCCCCCATCCGCCCCAGAGGAATCCTTTCAAGCAGTGGGTTTTCCGTCTGATGGGCGGTCATCTCCGTGGCGATAAAACCGGGGGCGATGGCATTGCACCGGATTCCCCGGGGAGCCAGCTCTCGGGCAATGGATTTGGTCAGGCCGATCAGTCCGGCTTTTGAGGCGGCATAGTTGCACTGCCCGGCATTGCCTATCAGGCCGGTGACGGAGGAAATGTTGATGATACAGCCTTCCTTGTTCCGCAGAAAAAGGCCGGTGCAGTGGCGGATCATGTTGAAGGCGCCTTTTAAATTGACGGCGATCACGCTGTCGAAATCTTCTTCCTTCATTCTGGCCGCAAGGCCGTCGTGGGTGATGCCCGCATTGTTTACCAGAATATGAACGGTTCCGAAATCATTTTTGATGGCATTGATTGTTTCTCTGACGGCGCCGAAATCCGAGACATCGCAGCAGTATGCCTTTGCTTTCACCAGATAGCTTTTATGGCATGCCGCGCAGACAGATTCGGCAAGGGAAGGATTGCTTCTATATATAATAGCGATATCGGCGCCCATGGAGGCCAGCCTGTAGGCAATGCTTTCCCCAAGCCCCCGGGAGCCGCCTGTAATCACCGCGGTTTTTCCTGTCAGCATTGTTATTTCTCCTTTCCGGCGCAGCGTTTACTTTCGATATCCGCCGCGTCATATTTCACAGGGCTTCTGCCAGATACTCCGCAAATGAACAAGCCGTTACCTCCGGATTGATTTTTTTTATCATCCCGGTCAGCGTTTTGCCCGGCCCGATTTCTATAAAGGCGTCTATGCCGGACGCGGCCATGTCGCGAATCAGCGTTTCCCATTGGACGGGACTGCTGATCTGCAGGGATAACAGCTCTGTCACGGATCGGGAATCCTGGCCGTAAGGCTTCCCGGTCACGTTGGAGTAGAGGGGAAGAGCCATTTTCCCGGCAGAGACCTTTGACAGCTCGCCGGCAAAAGCACTGGCGGCCTCTTTCATATAAGGAGAATGGAAAGCGCCCGATACCCTTAACGGGATGGTTCTGCCTCCTGCCTGCCTTACGGCGGCGGAAAAGTCAGGCATCCGCAGGATAAGCCCTGCCACGGAAATCTGTCCGGGACAGTTGAAATTGACCGGATAGATTTCCGGATACTGTTCACAGAGGGAAATCACTGTCTCTGGCGGCAGCTTTACGACCGCCGCCATCCCGGTATCAAACCGCTGCGCCTCCCGCTGCATCAGCTCGCCTCGTCTGCATATGAGCCGGAAACCGGTTTCCGTATCAAAAATGCCTGCGAAAACGGCGGCTGTCACCTCGCCGAGAGAGAAGCCGGCCACGGCGTCAGGGCGTATCCCTTTTTCTTCCAGTACCGCCGCTGCCGCAAGCTCCATGGCAAACAGGCAGGGCTGTGTGTTTTTAGTTTCTTTTAATGCGTCCTCTGTCCCGTGAAAGCATTGTTCCATGGTGCCGGGCCGCAGGCTGTCGCACAGACGGAAAATGTCAGCGGCAGAAGGATACCGCTCATACAGTTCCTTCCCCATGCCGGGATGCTGGTCTCCCTGTCCGGAAAATACAAAAGCTAATTTACCCATAAATGCGCGTTTCGGAGAAGGGGTTCTGCCTCCTCCACAACCTCCTTGATAATCTGGGCCGCAGGCTGTTCTTTTTTGACCATGGCGGCAATCTGTCCGGCAAGAAAGCAGCCCTTTTCTTTGTCGCCTTCCTGTACGGCCAGCCGCAGAGCGCCTGTGCCCAGGGTTTCCAGCGCATCATCGGGCACGCCGCCGTATTCCGCCTTTGCGTAATCTCTCGCAAAAGGCGTGCGCAGGCTGCGAACCGGGTGTCCCAGCCGCCTGCCCGTCACCATAGTACAGAGGTCGGTGGCTTTTAAAATTTTTTCTTTATATATGGGATGAATCCCGCATTCGGCGGCGCTTAGAAACCGGGTGCCCATCTGAACGCCGCAGGCTCCCAGCATCAGAGCGGCCGCGAATCCCCGCCCATCGGCGATGCCTCCTGCGGCGATCACCGGCAATGTGGTGGCGTCACAGATCTGAGGAACCAGCGCCATAGTGGTCAGTTCCCCCACATGGCCGCCGCTTTCGCCTCCCTCGGCGATCAGCGCTGATGCACCCACACGGGTCATCAGCCTGGCCATGGCCACGGAGGCTACAACGGGGATGACATGGATGCCGGCTTTTTTCCAGTCCTCCATATATTTGGAGGGATTGCCGGCTCCGGTGGTCACGACGGGAACCTTTTCTTCCGCCACAATTCGGGCCACCTCATCCGCATAAGGGCTGAGCAGCATAATATTTACGCCGAAAGGATGTTCTGTCAGCGCTTTCGCGGTTTGAATCTGTTCCCGGACAGTCTCTCCCGGCGCATTGCCCGCCCCGATGATGCCAAGGCCGCCCCCTTCTGAGACGGCGGCCGCCAGCCTTCCGTCGGCGATCCAGGCCATGCCGCCCTGAAATATGGGCCAGGCAATCCCCAGCATGTCGCAAAGCTTTGATTGTATCATCGGTTCAGCCCTTCTTATTCTGAATAAACTGATCCAGGTCGTCGATGGTCTCTACCTTCTGGTCCAGCTCGATTTCCATGCCGATCTCATCCTCTAAGTTCATCAGAAGCTCCACCGTGTCGAGGGAGTCGATGCCCAGATCGGAGAAGGTGCTTTCAGGCTTAATATCGGCGACGTCACAGCCGGTCCGTTCAGAAACAATTTTAGCGATCATATCAAAATACATGGTAAAAATCCTCCTGTTGTGAATAATGAACATCTGATCCCCCATTGTGAGCGGCGGGGGATTTGCGTGTTGCTGAACTGTATTTTACACGGCGGTTGTTCCTGGGGGATTCCGCAGGCGTTCCAAAAGCGTTCCAGAACAGAAGAAAATATTTTTCCTCTTTTCAAATCCGCTGGTTCATAAATAGTAATTAAAACTACATGTCGTCGATTGCATATAGAATTGTTATCCCGGCATATTCTGTTCAGTAAGGGATAGGATATTTGCGTCGGCAGACATGGCTGTGCAGGAGGAAAGAGATGAGCTATAAAATCGTGGTGGACAGCTGCTGTGATTTAACGGAAGAATTAAAGCAAAGCGGCGTATTTCAGGTCATTCCGCTGACCCTTCAGGTGGGTGATGCCTTTATCGTAGACGACGACACCTTTGACCAGGCGGCATTTTTAAAAGCCGTGCGGGAGTGCCCGGATTGTCCCAAGTCCGCCTGCCCGTCCCCGGAACAGTATAAGAAGGCTTATGAGGGAGACGGGGATATGGTTTTTGTGGTAACGCTGTCCCAGCATCTGAGCGGCTCTTACAACAGCGCCGTGCTGGCGAAAAATCTTTATATCGAAGAACATGGCGAGGATAAACAGATTCATATATTCAGCTCTGATTCGGCGGCCTGCGGCGAAACGCTGATTGCCATGAAGCTGCGGGAACTGGCGGATCAGG
This sequence comes from uncultured Lachnospiraceae bacterium, assembly GCA_910579325.1. Lineage (GTDB taxonomy): Bacteria > Bacillota > Clostridia > Lachnospirales > Lachnospiraceae > Paralachnospira_A. The sequence continues at coordinate 15,942 of CAJTTU010000062.1, forward strand.
GAAAGAACTTTGACGAGATCGTGGAAGCGGCAGAGTATTTCAGAGATCACATGCTGACCTACTTTGTGCTGGAAACCCTGGATTCCTTAAAGAAAAACGGCCGTCTCACCGGCGTGCAGGCCATCCTGGCGACAGCGTTGAATATCAAGCCGCTGATGGCCGGCGATCACGGCGTGATCGTCAAGCTGGATCAGGCCAGAGGCATCCAGAAAGCATTGGGCAAGCTGGTGCAGCATCTGAGCAGAAGCGTGAAAGATCCGGAGAGCAAGATACTGGGGATTTCTCACTGTAATTGCCCTGAGCGGGCGGAATATGTCAAAGAGCAGCTGTGTAAGCTGATTAAATTCAAAGGCGTCTATATCGCCGAGGCGGCGGGCGTGACCAGTCTGTATGCCAGCGACGGGGGCGTGGTGGTGACTGTTTGAAACATTCGGAGAAATGTTCGGAAAAACGGAAACAGGTTTTTGTTTCCGTTTTTTTGTGGTATACTTAAAAAGTTCCAAAAAGTATTTTCCAAATCCATATCAATGGCGCCGTCATCCTTTTGGGAATGATCCGCGTCAGGAAAGAGAACTTAAATGAGAAAATTAGCTTTATCCGATCGAATTCTAATGTCCGTAGACAAACCGGCCCGCTATATCGGAAATGAGTGGAACAGTGTGATGAAAGAAAAAGCGGACGTAAAAATCCGCTTCGCCCTCTGTTTCCCCGACGTCTATGAAATCGGCATGTCCCATCCGGGCATCCAGATTCTTTATAATATGTACAACCAGCGTCCAGATATCTGGTGCGAGCGGGTCTACTCTCCCTGGACAGACCTGGATCAGGTCATGAGGGAGCGGCACATCCCGCTTTTTGCGGTAGAATCCCAGGATCCGGTAAAAGAATTTGATTTTCTGGGCATTACCATCCAGTATGAAATGTGTTACACCAATATCCTGCAGATTTTGGATCTGAGCCAGATTCCTCTGCAAGCCTGCGACAGAACAGAAGAGGATCCCATCGTCATCGGCGGCGGACCCTGTGTATATAATCCGGAACCCCTGGCAGACTTTTTTGACCTGTTTTATATCGGCGAGGGAGAGGTTGCCAATCTGGCGCTGATGGATCTGTATCTGGAATGTAAGGAACAGCGCACAGGCAGACAGGAATTTTTACGTCGGGCGGCAAAGCTGCCGGGCATCTATGTGCCTTCTCTGTATCAGGTATCTTATAACGAGGACGGTACGATTGGCTCGTTTACGCCGCTCTGCGCCGAAACGCCTGAAAAAGTGCGTAAAGTGATTGAAACAGAGTTAGACGATGTTTATTATCCCGATGCTCCGGTAGTTCCTTTCATCAAGGTGACCCAGGACAGGCTGGTACTGGAGATCCAGCGGGGCTGTATCCGGGGATGCCGGTTCTGCCAGGCCGGCATGGTCTACCGGCCCGTACGGGAGAGAAGCCTTTCCTGGCTGGAAGAAAAAGCGTCTAAAATGCTGAAAAGTACCGGCCATGAGGAAATATCCCTGAGTTCTTTAAGCTCCAGCGATTATTCACAGTTAGAGGAACTGATTCGGTTTTTAATCGAAGAAATCGGGGAGAGAAAGATCAATATTTCCCTGCCTTCCCTGCGGATCGACGCATTTTCTCTGGATGTGATGCGGCGGGTGCAGGACGTAAAAAAAAGCAGCCTGACCTTCGCGCCGGAAGCCGGCACCCAGCGGCTGCGGGACGTGATCAATAAAGGGCTGACCCAGGAAGATATTTTAACCGGAGCGGCGGCGGCTTTTGAGGGCGGCTGGAATAAAGTCAAGCTGTATTTTATGCTGGGTCTGCCCTCCGAAACGGAAGAAGACATGGAAGGGATCGCCGTTTTGTCCAATGAAGTGGCAAGAACCTATTATGACACGGTTCCCAGGGAAAAACGAAACGGCCGGGTGCAGGTGACGGCCAGTTCTTCCTTCTTTATCCCGAAGCCATTTACCCCGTTCCAGTGGGCTTCCATGCTGGAGGCGGAGGAATATCTGGACAGGGCCAGGATCGTAAATCATGCCATGAAAGAACAGCTGAACCGGAAAAGTCTGAATTATCAGTGGCATTCGCCGGAAACCACCATTATCGAGGGAGTTCTGGCCAGAGGTGACCGGAGAGTTGGCGCTGTGATCGAGGCGGCTTATCGAAACGGCTGCATCTATGACGCCTGGACAGAAAGCTTTCATTATGATAAGTGGATGGAGGCTTTTGAGGCTGTGGGCATCGATTATCATTTTTATACGTCCAGAACCCGCTCTCCGGAAGAAATTTTCCCCTGGGATTTTATCGATACCGGCGTGACGAAAGAATTTTTGAAACGGGAATGGAAGCAGGCGCAGGAAGGAAAGATTACGCCGAACTGTCGCGTAAACTGCTCCGGCTGCGGCGCGAAAACCTTTGGGGGAGGAGTCTGCTATGAAGCTGAGAATTAAATTTGCCAAATCCGGCTGTATGAAATTTATCGGACATCTGGATATTATGCGGTATTTTCAGAAAGCGATCAGAAGAGCCGGCATCGATATCGCTTACTCCGAAGGCTTCAGCCCCCATCAGATCATGTCTTTTGCGGCGCCTCTGGGGGTGGGGTTAGAGTCGGAGGGAGAATATCTGGATATTCAGGTGCATTCCGCCTCGTCTTCCCGGCAGATGGCCAAGGCATTGAATCAGGCGATGACAGAGGGGATGAAAGTCCGCAGCGTCAGACGACTGCCGGAGGACGGAAAAAACGCTATGTCCATCGTGGCAGCCGCCGATTATTTTGTCCGGTTTTACGGAGACTGTTCACAGGAATTTGACGCTTTTATGGCGCGGAAAGAAATCTCTGTTGTGAAAAAAACGAAGAAAAACGAAGTTATGCTGGATATCCGTCCGCTGATTTATGATTTTCGTCGGGAAGAGAGTGGGATTTTCTTAAAGCTGGCCACCGGAAGCGTCAATAACCTGAAACCAGAACTGGTGATGGAAACTTTTTTTTCCTGGATAGGAAAAGAGTGGGATCCCTTCTGCTGCCAGGTTTGCCGTCTGGATCTTTATGCATGGGCTGATGGAAGAAAGCCGGAGGAGGACGCTGTTTCGGAGGAATCGGGGGCGGTTTTGGCAGATTGTTTTATTTCGTTGGAAGAACTGGGAGAGGTCATTGGCGGCGTTGAGTAGAAAAATCGTAATTGCCCGATATGGGGAACGGCTCCTGATTGTGGTTTATGAAGAAGAGAAAGCCGTTTCCATACAGGTATATGAAGAAAATACAAGTCTGGTAGGTAATATTTATGTGGGAAAAGTGCAGAATATTCTCCGCGGTATCAACGCTGCGTTCGTGGAGCTGAGCGACGGGCAGATCTGCTATTATGAGCCAAAAAACAAAAAAGTATTGTATACGGTTCAGAGTCGGCCCGGCCGGCTTACCGTGGGGGACGAGCTGGTACTCCAGATCGGAAAAGACGCCACCAAGACAAAGGCGCCGTTAGCCAAGGCGGATTTTAATCTGTCCGGCCGGTATGCGGTGCTGATTTACGGGGAAAGCGGTGTGATGTTTTCCAGAAAAATTTCGGATCATGGCTGGAAGAGCAAATGGGAACAGCGGCTGCTGGCTTTATGCCCCGAAGAATGCGGCATGATCGTCAGGACCAACGCTTACGAAGCGGAAGAATCCATGCTGCTGGAGGAATGTCGTCGTCTGTCGGCACAGATGGGGCAGATAGTGGAACAGGCTGTCTACAAAAAATGCCATACCATCATATATCAGGCGCCTTCTGCCCTGACTGCCCTGATCAGAGATTTTAATGCGGTAGACGAAATCGTGACAGACTGTGATGAACTGGCTGAGACGCTGAGGGAAACT
>CAJTTU010000063.1 GCA_910579325.1 uncultured Lachnospiraceae bacterium
GAACTATTGTAAAGGAAGGAAAAATGCCGGAAAAGGCAGTTTATTCCCTGACTGATGCTGGAAATAAGGAATTTGAAAGACTTATGCTGGAAATCGCCGCTAAACCTATCCATATCTTTTTAGATTTTAATGCTGTGATTGTCAACTTAGACAGTTTACCTTTGGAAATCCAGCAATCTTGTATAAACAGCATTGAAAAGAACATCAAAACGCTGAAAACTTATTTAGAGGAAAACATCCTTGAAAAAGAAAATATTCCGGAAATTCCCGAAACAGGTATGGCAGTTTTACAGCAACAGTATGTTTTAGTGGAAGCAATTGAAAAATGGATTGCTTCTCTGAAAGAACACTTTTCATCAAATAATGAATAGATACCGTCCATATGGGGGCTGCGGCCTGCCAGATGGTGCGCCACTTGAAAAGCTGGATTGCTGATTTCCATCAATATTTAGAATTGCAAAACGGCCAACGTGCCAGCTGGGCTTCCAAAGGGAAACTAAATATTCACACAATTCCCATTGCTATTTGACACCCAAATGAGTATAATAACACTAAAAATATGAGAAGAGTGAGCTTATGGCAACAGAAAGTATTTTCCACAATATCGTTATTGATGACACAAAAAAGGCGGAAGCATTCATTACCGCTCCGGAACAGGCTGCCGAAAAAGCGGATAACTACCCTCTTTGCCATATTGAATACGGAGATGTAAAAGGCGAGGATATTAAGAAACTGTTAGGGGCTTTAACTAAATAACACAGCATATTAAACAGATAAATATATTAGATATGATGTAAGCACGAAACTTTTCATTTCCTTCTGCCAAAACCCAGACAAAAAAGGACATTTCCCCAAAATCCTCTCTCAGGAAAATGTCCTTGCAAATACCATGTCTTTTAGCACAGCTTCGCCCCTGCCGGTATCCTGTCGTCTACCATCAGCAGGTTCAGCCGTTCGCAGCCGTCCTCCTCATGTACGGCGGAAATCAGCATTCCCTCGGAATCGATGCCCATCATCGCTCTTGGCGGCAGGTTTACGATGGCGATGGCGGTTTTCCCGACCAGCTGCTCCGGCTCGTAATACTCATGGATGCCGCTTAAGATCGTGCGCTTCCGGTCTGTTCCGTCATTCAGGGTAAACTTCAAAAGCTTTTTACTCTTCGGAACTGCCTCACAGGCTTCCACCTTTACCGCGCGGTAATCCGCTTTCGCAAAAGTGTCAAAATCAATCATCTCCTCAAACAGCGGCTCCACTTTTACCTTAGAAAAGTCAATGATTGGCACTGCTTCGGAAGCTGCGCTTCCCGTTCCGGCTGACGCTGTTTTTTCTGCTTTCTTAGATGGATCACTTCCGCCGCTACTTTTAAGCGTCGGAAACAAGATTACGTCGCGTATCGCTTGCGAGTTCGTCAGCAACATCACAAGCCTGTCAATCCCGTACCCAATCCCCCCTGTGGGCGGCATGCCGATTTCCAGGGCGTTCAGGAAATCCTCGTCCGTATGGTTCGCTTCCTCGTCGCCGGCCGCAAAAGCCTCTTCCTGGGCGGCAAACCGTGCCCGCTGGTCGATGGGGTCATTTAACTCTGAGTAGGCATTGCACATCTCGCGGCCGTAGATAAACAGCTCAAAACGCTCCACATGCTCCGGCTTGTCCGGTTTTCTTTTTGTCAGCGGGGATACCTCCACCGGATGGTCCATAACGAAGGTGGGCTGAATCAGATGTTCTTCCACAAACTCCTCAAAGAAGAGGTTGATGATATCCCCCCGCACATGACGGGCCTCGTAATGCACGCCTTTTTCATCCGCCAGCTTTTTCGCTTCTTCCGTATCGGCCACCTGGTCAAAATCGATTCCCGCATACTTTTTAATGGCGTCGACCATGGTCAGCCGCTCAAAAGGCTTTCCAAGGTCAATCTCCACATCCCCATAAGGAATGAGTGTGGTGCCGCACACCTCCTGGGCCACATAACGGAACATATTTTCCGTCAGGTCCATCATCCCATAATAGTCGGTATAGGCCTGATACAGCTCCATCAGCGTAAACTCCGGATTATGCCTGGTATCCAGACCCTCGTTCCGGAACACCCGGCCGATCTCATACACCCGCTCCAGGCCGCCCACAATCAGACGCTTCAGATAAAGCTCCAGGGAAATCCGCAGCTTTACGTCCTCATCCAGCGCATTGTAGTGGGTCTCAAATGGCCTGGCGGCTGCGCCGCCGGCATTGGCCACCAACATGGGGGTCTCTACCTCCATAAAGCCCTGCCCGTCCAGGTAACGGCGGATGGCGCTGATAATCTTAGAACGCTTTACGAAGGTATCCCGGACCTCCTCATTCATAATCAGGTCCGTGTATCTCTGGCGGTAACGCAGATCCGTATTTGTCAGCCCGTGGTATTTCTCCGGCAGGATCTGGAGACTCTTTGACAGCAGCGTCACCGACGAAGCGTGGATCGAAATCTCACCGGTTTTCGTCTTAAACACTTTGCCCTCGATGCCTACCAGATCGCCGATATCAAACTTTTTAAACTCTTTATAGCTTTCCTCACCGATATCGTCCCTGGCCACATAGGACTGAATATTTCCCTGCAGATCCTGCACATTGCAGAACGAAGCCTTTCCCATCACCCGCTTCTGCATGATACGGCCAGCTACGGAAACCTGGGTTCCCTCCATTGCGTCGAACTGGTCTTTAATCTCCTGGCTGTGGGCCGTCACATCATATTTTGTGATCTGAAACGGGTCCTTTCCCGCCGCCTGCAGCTCGGCCAGCTTCTCCCTGCGCACCTTCAACAGCTGATTAATATCCTGCTCCTGAACCTTCCTCTGTTCTCCCATCACTGTACCCTCTGAATTTCTAAAATCTTATATTCGATGACGCCGGCCTGGGTTTCTACCTCAACGGTCTCCCCGGCTTTTCTGCCAAGCAGCGCCTTACCCACCGGAGATTCGTTGGAAATCTTATTTTCCAGGCTGTTGGCCTCTGTGGAGCCCACGATACGGAACTCGATTTCTTCCTCATACTCCACGTCGTATACCTTGACCTGGCAGCCCACGCTGATCTTTTTCAGGTCAACCTCGTCCTCTACCACGACCTCCACGTTTTTCAGAAGCTTCTCCAGTTCCTCGATCCGCAGCTCGATGTCTCTCTGCTCGTCCTTCGCAGCATCGTACTCCGCGTTCTCGGACAGGTCGCCCTGCTCTCTCGCCTCCTTAATCTTTAAGGCTACCTCTTTTCTGCGCACCTGTTTTAAGTTCGCCAGCTCATCTTCATATTTTTTTAACCCCGCATAGGTCAAAATATTCTTTTTCGTATCTGCCATTTCGCTCCTGCTCCCTTTCCTGAATTACTCTAAAAAATCTTTTTTTATAATACATCTGTATTTGCCTGCCGCCTCTGCGATGCCTTCCGCAGTAAAAAAATCCTGAAATCCACAGAATTTTTCTGCGGTACAAAAAACAGATGTGCAGACATAGTCTGCACCAGGATAATCTAAAATATTATACCCTAACAAGTATGCTCTGTCAAAGGGTTTTTCAAGTTCAGCTTATTCGCTTCCGTTGATTCATTCCGATTCGTTTTTCAGTCTCCCAGATACCGCCGCAGCAATGCTTCCAGCTCCTCCATCGAGCAGACCGTATTCGCCTGCCCCCGCAACAGTGCAGAATTCGGATAGCCCGTCGTGTACCAGGCCACATGCTTGCGCATTTCCCGGACTGCCCGGTCGGCGCCTTTATAATGCTCCATCAGCCTGGCATGGCGCAGAATCATGTTAAGAAGCTCCTGCCTGGTCGGCCTGGGCGGGATATCCCTTCCTTCCATCAGCGCTCTGATTTCCCTGAAAATCCATGGATTTCCTTTTGCGCCCCGGGCTACCATAATCCCGTCGCAGCCGGTTTCCTCAAACATCCGCAGTCCGTCCCCGGCAGAAAAAATATCGCCGTTCCCGAACACCGGAATCGCCACGGCTTCCTTTACCTTCCGGATGATCTCCCAGTCCGCACGGCCCGTATAATATTGCTCTCTGGTCCTGCCATGAACGGCCACGGCGGCAGCCCCGGCGTCCTCGGCAGCCTTCGCCAGTTCCACGGCCGTTTCGTCTCCGGCGGCAAAGCCTTTCCGAAATTTCACCGTTACAGGCTTTTTCACCGCCTCCGCCACAGAACGGATCATGCGTCCGGCCAGCGGAATATCTTTCATCAGGGCTGAACCCTCGTGATTATTTACCACCTTCGGCACGGGACAGCCCATATTGATATCGATCAGGTCAAAGGGCTGTTCCTCCACCTGCGCAGCGATCCGGGCCATCAGCTCCGGCTCCGAGCCGAACAGCTGCAAAGCCACAGGCCCTTCCTCCGGTTCGGACTCCATCAGCTCTTTCGTATTTTTATTCCGGTAATAAATCGCCTTCGCGCTCACCATCTCCGTACACACCAGGCCGCAGCCCTGCTCTTTGCAGAGCAGGCGAAAGGGCAGGTCTGTCACGCCTGCCATGGGTCCCAGCGCCACGGGGATGTTAAGCTTTACCGTTCCGATCATCACAGGTTCCGGCTTCATTGAAACCCTCCTGCCCTTACCGCCTGATAATAGGTCTCCAGCGCCTCCAAAAGCTCCCTCTTTTCCCGCTGGATTTCCTTGATCTTCAGCACGCTGCCGATCTCGTCAAACAGGTAATCCATCTCGTCATTGTGTACCCGCAGCATCAGTGAACCCTCCGGCTCAAATTCCATCGTAAGAATCCCGCCCACATCCTCCACGTAAGTGACGCACAAGATTTTCAGCTCATCCTGAATGCTCTGGGGCAGGTTCCGGAACTCCTCGTTCAGATAATATTTTTGTTCATAGGAATTGGCGCCGCACAGCACCACATTGGCATCGTTTTCCATCCGCTCACCTCCCGATCACTGACTGTCCATGCCAGCGCCGGATGCCCTCCTCACTACCGCCAGACACTGACAGCGCTGACGGCAGTCAGCACCAGCAAGACCGCCGTCAGCAGGGAAAAGGAGATTCCTGCCGCCAGCTGCTTTTTCCCTCTGTTATTCCGTTTCAGCTTTCCTGCCGCTTCGATGCCGTTTAGCACCGCCGCCAGAAAGAAGATCACCGGATACACCATAGTATGTCCCGCCGGATTTAAAAATGCCAGAACAGCCAGAATCACAATCAGGATACAAATCAGGATATGGAGCACATCCACCAGAAGCTGGCCGGATCTGGGATTTTTAGTTCTATGGTTTCCACGCATAATACTCTCTCCTATAGCAGTTTTTCAACTTCCCGTTGCTGTTTTAATTCTCACCCAGCGTCGCCACCATCACAGCCTTGATCGTATGCATCCGGTTTTCCGCCTCGTCGAACACCGTGTCCGCATACCGCTCAAACACTTCCTCTGTCACCTCGTTGCCTTTTACCGCCGGCAGACAGTGGAGGAAGATGACTCTGTCGCTGCCCACCTTTTTCATCAGCTCGTCATTGACCTGATAATCCTTAAGCAGCGCCACCCGTTCGGCCGCCTTATCTTCTTCGCCCATGGAGCACCACACATCCGTATAGACCACATCCATATTTTTCACTTCGTCGATACGGTCTGTCACCGTCAGCGTGGCTCCGGAAGCTTTTCCGTATTCCCGGCACAGCTCAACCAGCCCTTCCTCCGGCCACAGCTGCTTAGGGGCAAGAATCACGCAGTTCACGCCCATCTTCGTCATGCCGATCATCAGGCTGTTGGCCATATTGTTCCGGCCGTCTCCCACGAACACAAAGTTCAGACCCTTCAATTCTCCCAGATGCTCCCGCATCGTCAGAAGATCCGCCAGAATCTGCGTGGGATGGAAATCATCCGTCAGTCCGTTCCACACCGGAACCCCGGCATACTCCGCCAGCTCTTCCACCTTTTTATGCTCAAAACCGCGGAACTCGATGCCGTCAAACATACGTCCCAGCACCCTGGCCGTATCCTTCACGCTTTCCTTATGGCCTAACTGAATATCATGTTCTCCCAGATACTCCGGATGTCCCCCCTCGTCGATACAGCCGATCGTAAAGGAACATCTGGTCCGGGTGGAAGGCTTCTCGAAAATCAGCGCGATATTTTTTCCTTTTAAGCTGTTTCCCGTGATTCCCTGTTTCTTTTTTGCTTTCAGATCCGCGGCCAGATCCAGCAGACCGCCGATTTCCTCCGATGTAAAATCCTTCAGCGTAATAAAACTGCGTCCTTTTAAATTCATAACTATCCTCCAGGTAAATGAAAAAATTTTAATCAATGAAAAAATGAGCAAAGAGCCTGGCAATGCCAGACTCTGGCTCAGATTATAACTTCTGTCTCGTCATTATTTCCGAAACAGCAGCGGCAAACCAATCTGCCGCCGCTGTTTTTCTAACTGAACGGACATGTCTGCTGACGCAGACATTACCAAATTGAAAATAGATTGCTCCCTATCCTACTGGTCCTTCGCCGTCTCCACAACAGACCGTACCAGCCCCGCCAGGCTCTGGATCTCAGAAGGGATAATAATCTTCGTGGCCTTGCCGTCGGCAGCCTTTGCAAAAGCTTCCAGGCTCTTTAACTGAATGACGGAATCGTCGGCGCCTGCCTCTTTAATCAGACGGATACCCTCGGCAGTAGCCTGCTGCACTTTCAGGATCGCTTCCGCCTGGCCCTCGGCCTCGCGGATCATACGTTCCTTCTGGGCCTCCGCCCGCAGAATCGCCGCCTGCTTCTCAGCCTCCGCATCCAGAATCGCGGATTCCTTTTTACCTTCCGCTACAAGGACCGTGGACTTCTTCTCGCCCTCTGCCCGCAGAATCGCCTCACGCCGTTCACGCTCTGCCTTCATCTGCTTCTCCATGGAATCCTGGATCTCGGCCGGCGGGATAATGTTTTTCAGCTCCACACGGTTTACCTTGATTCCCCAGGGGTCGGTAGCCACGTCTAACAGTGTTCTCATCTTGGTATTAATCAGCTCTCTGGACGTCAGGGTTTCATCCAGCTCCAGATCGCCGATGATATTTCTCAGCGTCGTCGCCGTCAGATTCTCGATGGCCATCAGCGGATTCTCCACGCCGTAGGCAAACAACTTCGGATCGGTGATCTGGAAAAATACCACCGTATCGATCTGCATCGTAACGTTATCCTCCGTGATCACGGGCTGGGGCTTAAAATCGATTACCTGCTCTTTCAGATTCACCCTTCTGGCAATTCTGTCCACAAAAGGAACTTTAAAATGAACGCCCACCGACCAGGTGGCCAGATATCCGCCCAGCCGTTCCACTACCATCGCCTGTGCCTGCGGAACAATCTTCACGCAGGACGCAAGGACCATCAGCAGAAAAACCAACAAAATAATTGTTAAAATCCATCCGATATTCATAGTGCCTCCTATTTAAAATTATACCTGCATTTACATGTGTATCCCAAAGCTTTTTTTACAAAAGCTCTTTACACCTTACTTATTGCGGCGCATGTTATAAAACCGCCCGGTCGACAAATGCCTTCACGCCCTCGATCCGCTCCACCGCCACTTTCTCGCCGGGCTGGAACACATCTCCTGCCCTGACGCTCCGGGCCGTCCAGATCTGCCCGTTGATGCTTACGCTGCCGATCCCCTTATCATTGTCAATGGTCTCTGTCACCACGGCCAGGCTCCCGGCCAGACTGTCCACATTGGTCTTCTGGGTTTTATTGTTCAGCCGCTTCACGGCCAGAGGACGGGTAAAAATCAACAGCAGAAAGGATACTGCGATAAATGCCGTCCACTGTACTTTCCAGTGTAAATCCAGCAGGCATAAAATAAATGCTACCAGAGCGCCGCCGGCAAACCAAATTGTGGTCAGTCCCAGCGTGATAATTTCAATCACCAGCAATACGATAATCAGTAACAGCCAATAAATGGAATTCATACACATCCCCCCTCCTTAGCGGAAACTACTATTAGCTTTTACCATATTTATTATATCCTATTTCATGGGCAATTTCAACCGATTTTCGCAGATTGGCAAAGGGTTACAATGGTTGCAGAAATTGTTTGTTTCTGTCATCTGATACGGCCTGGAAGGCATGGGGGACTCGTAGTAAAATGCAGACACAAATGATAAATAAGAATCTTGATGAAGTTCTCGGAGGACTTCCCCAGGACTCAAAAAAATGAGCGTGCCTGTTCGGCCGCTCATTTTTTTATAGCCTGTATTCTCAATCATTCTACCGTGTATAAAAATAATTTCCGCCTACAACCGCATAGCTGCTAAAGGAATTCACATTCGCGACCCTGCCGGAGCAGAAATGCAAGTAACCGCCGATATTGTTTACTCCTGCAAGGGCGTCGTTGGCCGCCTGTCTGGCGTTACCGCTGATTCCGCCGTTCAGATACCGGTTCAGAGCGCCTGATCTGACGCTTCCGAACTGTCCCGGCGCATAAATCACTTCCGCAATGCTGTTGGGATAGCCGCCGCTGCGCACCCGGTTCAGTACCACATTCGCCACAGCCAGGCATCCGTCATAGTTGCTGCCCGCTTCATACTGGCATAAAGCCGCCAGAAGTGTCGCGTCGTCCACGCTGGCCAGCATCGGCGATCCGGTGGTTACAGCAATCTGCTGTTTTTTCTCCTGCGCTTTGCGCTCAGCTTCTTTTTTATCCGCCTCTGCCTGCAAAGCCTTCACCGTCTCTATATCCACGGCTGTTCCGGCTTTATTTTCCACGGTGACAAATTCTGCCGCCACATATCCGGTGACGTCGGGCGTATAGAAAATCCGCACCCATTCGTCTCCCGCTTCCCCAGCCATAAAGGTCTGGCCTGCGGAAGCAACTGCCAGAACGGCGGCCTCTGTTCCCGCTTCCTTACGTACATTCAATGTGTCCGTGTTCACGGTAACAACCACAGGGTTCAGCTCTGCAATCATCTGATCCGCCTCAGCTCCGGTCTTCACATACTCTGCGCTGACCCATCCTGTAACCGCGCCCGACTGAACCTTGATCCAGCCGTCCGCCGTCTCCACCTGTTCTCCGACACAACCCCGGTAAAACTTACCTACGACAGACGCTTCCTCAGAGGCTTCCGCCCTGATGTTCATCGCCGTATCCACATTAGGGACTACTCTGACGATTGCGGCCCTGGCCTGGGCGCCCTCGTTCATGGCTGTTGCCATGCCTGCCGAGAAATATTCGTCTCCGGTTTCCAGCTTTGATATCATCTCCGCATCCGTTCTGGCTTTCTCGCCTTCATTCAGAACGGTGGCCATGCCTGCCGAAAAGGATTCCTCTGACGGCTCCGGCGTCATCACAGTCATTTCTTCTGACTCCGCAAGCGCAGCGTTCGTGACATCCTCAATGAACGTCTCCTCTTCGCCATCTGTTATCTGCTCCGCCTGAACAGTTCCTTCCGTTCCCTCACTCTCCATCGTTTCAATCACTACCCCGGTGAGTCCTTCCTGGTCCAGCGATTTCGCTGCCGGGGATATGGACGGCTGCAGCAAACACATTGACAACAGTGAAAATGCCAGAGCACCGCAGGCATATACACTCTTTGCTTGTGTAGACATGCTAATCCTCCTGAAATTTCGCAGCTTTCGTTTCCTCGGCAGACTTTTTTTCATCGTTCTGCTCCGGATCTTACAGCTACTTTTTTCTTTCTTCTTAAAACTTTATTACTAAAATAATTCATTTGTTACAATTTTGTTACAAACGTATTCTAGCAGATTTTATTTCGTTTGTCAAGTTTTGAGAATCACATGTCGTAAAACGGCTTGAAAACATGTATTTTTACCTGCCGCATTCAGGCTCCATTTTCCTTAACCGATGCTTGTAGAACAATCTGGAGAGTATGTTACTCCCGCCGCTGCCGGTACGCCTCATACATAATCAGCGCGGCGCTGACCGCCGCGTTCAGGGACTCCGCCTTTCCCTCCATCGGAATCCGAATCCGCCGGTGGGCCAGCGCCGCCAGGGATTCCGACAGGCCGTTCCCCTCATTTCCGATCATACAGGCGCAGGGAACTCTGTAATCAGGGCACTCAAAGCTGACCGAGCCCTTAAGATGGGCGGCGTAAATCAGAAAACCTTTTTCTTTCAGCCGCGTCACCGTCTCTTCCAGCCGGTCCGCATAAAAAAAAGGCACCCGGTATACCGCCCCCATTGTGGAGCGTATGACCTTCGGATTATAAATATCCACCGTATCACGACTCATAATGATACCTGTGCAGCCCGCGGCTTCTGCCGTACGCAGAATCGTTCCCAGGTTTCCCGGATCCTGGAGCTGCTCCAGAATCAGAAAAAAGGGACGCTCGGACAGGCCGGCCATCTGTTCCAGTTCCCAAACCGGCTGCCGGACCAGCGCCAGAATCCCCTGAGGTGCGCAGGTGTCCGCCATGGCGGCAAAAACCTTGTCTGACACAATCACAGGGGTGCACACCCTGTCCACTTCATCCGTCGGCCCGGCCGCCTCAAAGCTTTCGGAAATATAGACCTGGACAATCCAGGGAGCCGGAAGCTCCTGAAACATCCTTATGCCCTCCACGACAAACAACCCCTGCTCCGCGCGGGTCCTGGATTTCTTCATAAGGGCGATCACATTTTTCACCTGGGAATTGGAGGTGCTGGTAATCTGCGCCGCCATCCTCAATCCTCCGGAATCCGGGCCAGCGCCTCATTGGAACCGACCAGAATATAGATGTCGCCCTGTCGGAGCACCTGATCCGGCTCCAGCACCATCTTCACTTCATCCTCTTCCTTTTTCGCGATCATATTCAGCCCCACACTGCGCAGGTTCAGCTCCCGCAGCGTCTTTCCCGCCCATTTTCCGGGAACGCCCACCTCCACCATGCTGAACTTGCTGGACAGCTCGATAATGTCCACAAAATTGCCGGCGATCAGATTCCTGGCGATTCTGACGCCCATGGAACGCTCCGGGAAAATAATCTGATCGGCCCCCACTTTTCGCAAAACGGAAGCCTGCAATTCGTCCCGGGCTTTCGCCATCACAAAAGGAACGCCGCTTTCTTTGGAAATAATCGTGGCCAAAATGCTGGCCTCCAGATTGTCGCTGATGCATACCACCGCCACGTCCATGTTCTGGATCCCCACCATACGCAGCGTTTCCGGATCGGTCAGATCGGCTTTCACGGCATAAGTCACGTCATCCGCCACCATCTGCACGCATTCCTCACAGTTATCCACGGCCAGAACGGATGCGCCGCCCTGGGCCAGATTCAACGCCACGCTGCGCCCGAATTCTCCCAGGCCCAGCACGGCAAATTCTTTCCGTTTCATCACATTCTCCTACTAAACGGACATGTCTGCCGTCTTACCCTATCAGCACCCTTCTTTTCGGCAGACGAAGCTTTCCGTTTTTCTCATTGTTTTTGTTTAAAACCGCCACAACCAGCGTAATCGGTCCGATCCGTCCGATATACATCAGCGCCGTCACCAGCAGTTTGCCAAACACATCAAAATCAGAGGTGATCCCTCTGGTAAGCCCGGCTGTCCCCAGGGCTGAAAACACCTCAAAGGCAACGTCCGTAAATCCCATATTCTGGGTCGCCAGCAGCAGCACGATCCCTGCGGCAGCGATAAACTGGGCCAGAAGAAATACGGTCAGCCCGGTACGGATGCTGGACTCATTAATCCGCCGGCCAAAAACCTCCACATCCTCTTTTTTCTGCGCCGACGCCCATACCACTAGCGCCAGCATGCCTACCGTCGTGGTCTTTATACCGCCGGCGGTGCCGGCGGGAGAACCGCCAATCAGCATCAACAGCATCGTGATAAAGGCGGAACCGTCAGTCAGCGCTCCCTGATCCACCGTGCAAAAGCCTGCCGTACGGGTGGTCACCGACTGGAAAAACGCCGCCATCACCTGCTCGGGCAGGGATAAAGACCCAAAAGTGGCAGGATTCTTCCGCTCCAGCAGGAAAAACAGCGCTGTTCCCCCAAAGATCAACGCCAGCGTCACGGCGATCGCCAGCTTCGTGTGCAGCTGAAGCCGCCGGAAGCGCTGGCCTTTTGGGATCTGTCCACGCCTCCTGTCTTTGATAACACGAAGAATATCCCACCAGACCACATAGCCGATACCGCCGGTGATGATCAGAATACAGGTGGTTATATTGATTACCGGATCGGTCAGATAAGGCCCCAGACTGCTGTCTCCCACCAGATCGATGCCTGCGTTGCAGAACGCGGAGACGGCATGAAACACAGAATAACCCGCACCCTTTAACGGTCCATACTCCGGTACAAACACAAATGCGTACCCGACTGCCCCTGCCGCCTCCAAAAGCAGCGTTCCCCGAAGCACCCGCATAATCATCCGCACAAGACCATCCAGACCGTCCGTGTTATAGGACTCCTGGATCATCATCCGCTCCCGCAGCGTAATCCGCTGCCCTGCGGCTACCAGACAGACCGTCATCACCGTCACCACGCCCAGACCGCCAAGCTGAATCAGGAACAGGATCACCACCTTGCCGAAAACGCTCCAGTGAACGGCGGTATTGACCGTGACCAGACCGGTTACGCAGACGCTGGTGGCCGCAGTGAACAACGCGTCGACAAAATCAGTGAATTTCCCCTCAGACGAAGAAACCGGCAGGCAAAGTAACACAGCGCCTGCCAGAATTGCCGCCAGAAATCCGCCTGCGATCACCTGCGCGGAGCTGAATCTGTTTGAACGGAGTTTTCTTTTGATCATTGTTTTTTTGATCAGTCTGTTTAATTTATTTGCCTTCATAAATCACTGCGGCATCCACGTCGTAGCCTGCCAGCCGCTCACGTCCTTTTAATCCTGCCAGCTCCATCAGAAAACATATTTTTACTACCTTTCCGCCCAGCGCCTCCACCAGCTTAACGATGGCTTCCGTCGTGCCTCCGGTGGCGATCAGATCGTCCACGATCACTACCCTCTGGCCCGGCTTAATGGAATCTTTATGCATTTCGATCACGGCGGCGCCATATTCCAGCTCATATTCCAGCTCAATAGTCTCGCAGGGCAGCTTGCCTTTTTTACGCACAGGCACAAAGGACTTGTGCATGTTGTAGGCCACCGGTACGCCAAATATAAATCCCCGGGACTCCGGCCCTACTACCACATCATAATCCACGTCCCGCACCATCTCCTGCAGCTTATCCACTGCCAGCTTCAGCCCGTCCGGATCCTGAATCACCGTGGTCACATCCCTGAATATAATGCCCGGCTCCGGGAAATCCGGTATACTACGTACATAATCTTCCAGTTTTTTCATTTTATCCTCCTGTTATAAACACAACGTTAATTTTATATGGCAGGCATGTCTGTTACACAGGCACGCAAGCCATCGCTTCCGCGATCTTCCGCGCCGCTCCCTGCCTACATAGACAGTATATATCTCCCGCCCCAACTATGCAATAAAATTTTGTATCGTAATCTGCAAAGTCCGGCGTCCGGCATATTCGTTGACGGTCGGATAATAGGCGATTGTGAAACGGATATCATTCTCATATCCCCGCAGCATATTTTCCACCTGTGCCCGGCCGTATTTTTCCGACCATGTATGTATCCGTTCTTCCGTATCCCCAAACCAGACTCCCTCCATGGACGTGCCCTGGGCGTCGGTCAGGGAAAGGCGCAGGACATTGGCGTTGCGGCCGATTACCCGGCCCCGCTGCACAGATACCTGACGGCACCCAAACAGAGGCCGGGCGTTTCCGTTGCCAAAAGGCTCCAATGCCTGCAATTCCTCTACCAACCTTTCGCTGACCCAGGCAAAGGGCAGCTCGAGATCCAGCCAGATTCGTTTCACAAAATCCTTTTCATCAAGCCCTGCCTGCGCGATCAGACTCTCCCGAAAGAACGCCACATGTTCTTTTCGCAGCGAAAGCCCCGCCGCCATCGGGTGTCCGCCGAATTTATCCAGCCACCTGGCCGACCGCTGCAGGCCGTGAAACATATGATAGGCTTCGATCGAACGCCCGGAACCCTTCACCCCTTCCAGACTGTCCGTTAAGACGATCGACGGGCGGTGATATTTTTCTTTCAGCCTTCCGGCAATGATTCCGGCGATACTCTCATGGCAGTCCGGCAGATAAACCACCAGCACCGGGTCATTTTCCATATGCCCGCTCTCAATCAGCTCGACAGCCTGTTCCGTGCCTTTCACGGTCATGTCCTTCCTCGCCTCATTTAACTGTCTCAGATTTTCGGCGATGCCCTGCGCCCGTTCCTCATCCTCACACAGCAGCAGCTCCAATGACAGCGCCGCCGTCTCCAGACGCCCGCTGGCATTTAAACAGGGGCCGATAACAAACCCCAGGTGATAGGAAGCAAGGGTCTCTTTTCTAAGCTTACAGGCCTGAATCAACGCGTCAAGCCCCGTATTCTCCGTGCGGCGCAGACGTTTCAGCCCCTCCCGTGTCAAAATCCGGTTCTCCCCTTTCAGCTCCATCACATCTGCCACCGTGGCCAGAGCGGCAAATTCCAGATACGCAAAGGCTTCCTCCGCCGGGATTCCTCTTTTCTCATACATGGCCTGCACCAGCTTAAAGGCAACTGCCGCCCCGCACAGTCCTTTAAAGGGATAGGGACAGTCCTGCTGCTTGGGATTTACCACGGCCGCCGCCTGAGGAACGCCCTGCTCCGGAATATCGTGATGGTCCGTGACGATCACCGTCATTCCCAGCTGTCCGGCCAGCCGAATCTGGTCCGATGCCGCAATGCCGTTGTCGCAGGTCAGCAGGGTGTCGACTCCCTCGGCCGCCGCTTTTTTTACGATTTCCTCATTGATTCCGTAACCGTCATGAATCCGGTCGGGAATCACAAAATCTGCTTCTCCCCCCAGCCTCTTAAGCGCTGTCAGTAAAATATAGGTAGCGTTGACGCCGTCGCAGTCGTAGTCTCCGGCTACCCGAATCTTCTTTCCCTCCCTGATTTTTTCCAGCAGGATATCACAGGCCTTTTCCAGATCCTTCATCAGAAAAGGAGAATAAAGCTGCTCTTTTGTTCCGTACAGATAAGTCCGGATTTCTTCCGCTCCGCACACATCCCTGTTCCGGATCACCCGGGCCGTCACCGGACTGATGCCAAATTCTCGCGCGATCGCGTTAAAATCCGCTTTTTTTCCGTAAATTCTCCATTCTTCCACGTTTCTTTTCCTCCGCCTTTCATCCTAACAAATGATGGCAAAAAAGGCAAGGATATAGTATAATCAGTCTGACAGTCTTTCCGATCCCGCAGGCAATGACCCGAAAGAAAAAATTCCGGGGCATCCGGCGTACACGTGAAAAGGCAAATCTCCCCAAGCATCCACAGAACCTCCGACGCATCCTGCCCGGTTCGTGGTTAACAGGAGCAAAGGATAACAGATAATTATGAAACGATTAAAAATATTTAGCCAAAAATACGGCATTCCATTCCTTTTTCTGATTTTCTTTCTGTATGGTATGGCCGTCGTCAGAGACTACGGAATCTCCTGGGATGAGGCAACGGAGCGGAACAGCGGTCTGATTAACTTGGGATATATAATGCCCCGGGCAAAAGAACTGGTCACCGACACCGTAAACTTTAACGGTCTGCCTCAGCTGAACGAGTACAAAGACCGTTACTATGGCGTGGCTGCTCAGTTTCCCGCCGTGCTGGCGGAATATCTGTATCAGTTCCGGTTCAATTATCAGCAGATCTACCTTCTGCGCCATATGTATACCTTTTTCGTATTCTGGATTGCCTGCATCTTTTTTTATCTGATCTGCAAACGCTTTACCCGCAGCCGGGATCTTGGCATGGTCGGGGTTTTTCTGCTGATTTCTTCACCCAGAATTCTGGCGGATTCCTTCTATAATATTAAAGATCTGCTGTTTTTGTCACTGTTTATCATTACCCTGTTTTTCGGACTGCAGCTGCTTCAAAAACAGACCTTACCCCGTCTGCTGGCCTTCGGATTGTTCGGCGGTCTCTGTACCAACTGCCGGATCGTCGGCGCGATCCCCGTCGTTTGCTGTGCTCTGATGCTGGGGATAAAGTTATTCTTTTTTGAACAGGATTCTTCCCACTCCACATCTGTTTTACGGAAAATACTGGTTTGTTCCGGGGCCGGATTGCTCAGTTTTCTGTTTTATGTGGCATTCACGCCGATCCTGTGGCAGAACCCCGCAGAGGGCCTTCGAAGCGTGATCAGAACCTTTTCCAGCTATACGTCCTACGACCAGTCCATTTTCTATATGGGCGATTACCCGATGACGAACCGGCTGCCCTGGCACTACCTGCCCGTATGGATTCTGGCCACCACGCCTGTCCTTCATCTGCTGCTGATGGCAACGGGAGTATTTTTTCAGGCGCGAAGCCTGGCGGAGAACGTTAAAAAATTTTTCCAACATAACCGTAACGGCAGCAATTCAGAAGAATCGGGCGACCGTTCTTTCCGCCGCCAGACCGGTGTCTGTCACTTTAAATTACGGACGGAAAAACTGTTTTTATTTCTGAACATAGTGATTCCTTTTTTATATGTATTTTTATCCCGCCCGGTTTTATATAACGGATGGCGACATTTTTACTTTGTGTATCCGATTATGGTATTGGCCGCCCTGTACGGAATTGTCCGGCTGGACCGCTGGCTGCGCGGCCGGCATAAACAGTACGGTCCCATCATCATTACGCTGGGAATGATGCCGGTTTTTTCCTGGATTGTCCAAAACCATCCTTTTGAATACCTGTACTTCAATCCCATCGCCCGCCCCTTCGCGGAAAGCTGTTTCGAGAAGGATTACTGGGGTGTCTCCCAGTTCGACGCGTTGCAGTACATCTGCTTGTATGACGACCGGGAAACCATTAAGGTCTGGACGATGACGCCTGCGGAAAACCGGTATTTCCTCAGTTATGAGGATCAGACCCGCATTGAGATCGTCGGCGATCTGAACACGGCTGATTACGCCATTTACAACCATACTAGCACCAGAAGCACGGAGGCCATTTCCCAGATGAGCCTGTATCATCCTGCGTACGTGAAGGAAATTGACGGGATGGCGGTCTATACGATTTTTGAGAGAACTTATACACCTTACTTTTCTTCCAGGCTGAAGGAACAGTATGAAACCGCTTACAACGACATAGAGGAAAGACCGTATACCGCTGTCACAACCGAAGTGTCAGGCATCGACTGGACCGTGGACAGCGACGGGCAGATAAACTGTTTCACCGGATGGCTGTCCGAGCCGGTGACCACAGACCGGATTCGTATAGAGACCGGAAACCGGAATGACTTTTATTACCGCCCCGGGGATCTGGCGCTTTCCGTATCCGCAGACGGCGTTCACTGGCTGCCGGCGCCTCTGACTTTTCAGGAAGATCCCAGATATGACTATGATTTCCATTGCAGTTTTCCTGAAATGGAGCTGGCCTGCGTCCGTTTGGAACACCATATACCCCGTGCAGATTCTGAAACAGCCTCCAAACCTGCTTCCTTCACATGGAACATGGAAGTACAGATTCTGTCTCCCCGCTCCGACGAAACCGACAGCCACAGAGACACTGTCATTGAAGCCGCCGGCGCTTTTCCTCAACCGGAGCAAACACCTTTCGCTTTTGACAATAACCTGGACACACGCTGGACCAGCGGTACGGCCCAGGAAGCCGGCATGTTTTTTGAAATAAAACTGAAACAGGCATTTTCCCTGAATCAGATTACCCTGGTTCAGGCCGGATACCGCTCGGATTTCCCCACAAATCCGGAGATTTTCCGCTCTCTGGACGGAACAGACTGGACTCCGCTGGATTATGAATCCGACGACATGGAAACCTTCCGATTTTCGCTGGCGGATATGCGGTATATCCGGTTTCAGATACCGGAAGAAACAGCAGCCGCCGAAACCAACTGGTCCATCTATGAAATTAAACTCTGGCGCGAAAATAAGAATTCACAATAAATGTTTTCCACCGTTTTCCGGCAATGCCCGCGAACCGGTGACACAGGTTTTGTATCGTCCGCATAATTTTCTTAAATCCGTAAATACTTTCCATAAAATATTCTTTTATGGAGGCAGACGCGATGATAAACGACATGACAATGCTGAATTTTATCCGGCAGAACACGCAGATGGGCAGACAGGGCATTATGGATGTGCTTCCCAAAGTAGAAAATGAAAACAGCTCCTTTACCGGCGCGCTGAACCGGCAGATGCGGGAATATGAGAACATTTATGCTGAGGCAGACAAAATGCTGGGAGAACTGGGCGGCCAGCGGGAAAATATCTCCGCCATGTCCAGAATTTCTTCTCAGATGATGACCACAATGAAGACCATGACCGATTCCTCTGTTTCTCACATCGCCGATATGATGATTCAGGGCAGCTCCATGGGCGTAACCAAAATCATTCAGCACCAGAAGGATTACGATCAGAGCAATCCCCGGATCACCGCTCTGGCAGATAAGCTGCTAAAGACGGAGCAGAATAATATTGAAGAGCTGAAGAAGTTTTTGTAAAAAGCAAAAAAGCCCGACACCTGAATACAAGCATAAAAGGATTCAAGGTGTCTGGCTTATTTTTGTCTTATCTTATTACTTTCTTCAATGAACTGTCCGGTTCATCTTTTCCCCTTCAAACAGCTCCATACGTCATACACTAATAATTCCTCTTCAAAATCTCATTCTTTTTCATTTGAAGCTCCGCGGTTTTTTCTTTGCTGAGCGGATACACAAACCGGAGAATCACAAACACAAGAAAAAACAAAACTGCCGGAACAAGAACAGAGTCAGCATACATACGGTCAAGTATCTCACCCGTTATATTTTCAGCGTTCAGAACATTATCCGCATAGCCAATACGCAAAAGGGAAACTTTTCAAGGACAGCCTCAACCGTTTGCCCCAGTTTACGCGTGAAAGAAAAGAAAGAATAACAGGTGGCTTCTTCATGAATATAAGGAAGAGATACGATGGCCGCTTCAAAAACAGAAGATACCGTAAAAATAATACAGACAATGCTGAGCAGCCTTTTTTTACTCATAAACTTCATCATAAACGGAGTCATGAGAGAAGAAACAAACGTGAAAAGAGCAGGGCCTGATATAATAAAATTGACCCCGGCAGTACTGTCCGGAAACATCTCATATAATATGTTTACAATCGGAAATATAACAAAATCGTGCATTGCTATGATGTTTGTAAGTAAAATAACGGTATAAAACAACAGCGTCTCCATTTAGATAACTGAATAGACATAATAAACCCTCCAATTTTTAAATTTCTTCACCCGCATAAAGCTTTCTACTCAATTCATACAATGCGTCAGCAAAAACAGATGATGTGTTTTCTTTACAAATAAACCACGAAGTTGGTTTACAATAAGCGATATGATGGTGTCATAAATATTGCGTGCTACTACATTATCTGGATTCATCCGCGGCCGAAAAGCGAGGACATCACAAAATGTCCATCCAGTATATGGAATCCAATACGGCCTTTCCCCATTCAAAGCCAGTTTCAAATTTTCTTTTGGTGTGATGGGGCAATTTCGTTTCGGCTCTTTTTGCGATGGAATACAATCACTATTGTACAATGCCGGATAAAAACCTATCACTTCCAGTTCATTTGGATCAAACGGTTTTCTTTTCATCCCTTCTCCTCCTTTTGTTTCACCAGTATCGATACTTTCTTGTTACTATTGTCCTATTATAACTGAATATAAAAAAAAACATCAATCCGTATTCGGAAAGAAAACTCTTTTCAAAGTTACTGCAATTTATAGTATTCTGATTCCGGAATCTGTTTTTAAGTGACATTCATATAACCCTTCATGCCGCAAAAACAAGATTTTCA
>CAJTTU010000064.1 GCA_910579325.1 uncultured Lachnospiraceae bacterium
CTGAAATAATACAAAGTTAAATGAAAATAAAATCATTATAAAAGTCAGTAAAATAGCCGTTTTCCCATAAATGCTGGATTTTGCGATATGGTGGAACAACCGGTTCGAGTCCGGCCACCGGCATGAAAAAACCAGCGGTAACGCTGGTTTTTGTCGTATATACACTTTCTATTCTCGCTTTCAACGGAGGACTGGCAGATGGCCGGATATGAAAAAAATATTCTTTATCACTATACGGATTTTCAGGCGTTAGACGGTATTCTCCGGCAGGCGCAGCTGCGGGTGAATAATGTGCTGAATATGAATGACGCGGCGGAGATGCGCCTTTTTATGACCGGTCTGTGCCAGGCGGTGGTCAAAAGGCTGAAGGAGGAGGACGATCCGGAGCGGGTGGAGAAGGTTCTTGAGCTGTTTCGGGAGGAATTGAAGAAGGAGTTTTTTTATTCGGCTTACGCGGCCTGTTTTTCTCTTTACCGGGACGACGCGGCTCAGTGGGAGCGGTATGGGAACCGGGGGAGGGGCGTGTGTATCGCATTCCGGGGAGATTTTCTGGAAAAGATGGCGGAGGGAGAGCTTTCTTTACAGACTGTTTTTTATCAGGATGATATGACGGAGCATCCGCTGGTGGACGTGTTTTACCGGCTGATCAAAGGGGAGACAAAGCTGACCGGGACAAATCCCCGCATAAAAGGCGTTATGAAGGCGGCCTGGATTCAGTCGGTGGTGTTTAAGCATCCCTCCTTTTCTTCCGAGAGAGAGGTGCGTCTTGTGGTTTCGCCTTTTGAAAAATCATATTTTGATGTGGAGCCATGTTATCATGTGACCGTTGAGCGAATTAAAAAGTACTATCCGCTGGATTTGATGGCGATGTGCGGAAGAATCGGAATTACGTTAGAGGAACTGATCTCCGAGATCATCATAGGGCCGGAATCTACCCAGTCGCTTGCTATTTTGCAGGATTATCTCAAGGACAATGGAATGAGGAAGCTTGTGGAACATGTTTCGTTGTCCAAATGCCCTCTGCGCCGCCCGCTGGCGTAAGAATGAAATCCTAGTTGACAAATAGGAAATAATGCGATATGATAGCATAAGGGTTGACATTCCGCCCGTTCAATGCTATGATTCGTATGGCTGAAAAGTATGACAGAATTGTAACAGTTAACGTGGTAACTGAATATACTGATATATGAATGGTTTGGATTGGCAGGGGTTGTGCCCCTGCCTTTTTTACGAAGTATCCGGCAGAATCCGTCTGTTATGTTACGTAACAGGTATATGTCATTTTTAACAGGGGAGGTATGTGGGCTTGGACGTGGGTTTTATCACGAAATATGTACCACTTTATATAGAAGCGGCAAAGCTGACGCTGCGGCTGGGTGTGATCGGGATTCTTTTATCGCTGGCTGTGGGGCTTGTCTGTTCCCTGGTTCTCTATTACCGGGTGCCGGTGCTGCGGCGGCTTGTCTCGATCTATATTGAATTGTCCAGAAATACGCCGCTTCTGGTACAGCTGTTTTTTCTGTATTTCGGTCTTCCAAAAATTGGTATCCGGATCAGTTCAGAGACCTGCGCCATCATTGGGCTGGCGTTTCTGGGAGGCAGTTATATGGCTGAGGCTTTCAGGAGCGGGCTGGAGGCCATTGAGAAGAGCCAGATGGAATCGGCGCTGAGCATAGGACTGACTCATGCCCAGGTGATGCGGTATGTGATTTTTCCCCAGGCGCTGGCGATTTCCGTTCCGGGTCTGTGCGCGAATATGATCTTCCTGATCAAAGAGACCTCGGTGTTCAGTGTGGTGGCGCTGCCGGATCTGATGTATGTGGCAAAGGATCTGATCGGGCTTTATTATAAGACGGATGAGGCGCTTTTTATGCTGGTGATTGCTTATCTGATATTGCTTCTGCCCATATCGATTCTGGCGGCAGCGCTGGAAAGGAGGCTCCGGTATGCAGGATTTGGGAATTAGAGTGCTGTTTATGGGAAACAACTTCCTCCGGCTGCTGGGAGGACTGTGGATTACGCTGAAAATCTCCCTGCTGGCGGTGGCGCTGTCTGTCGTTCTGGGTACCCTGCTGGGAGCGGTGATGACCATAAAGCATCCGGTGATCAGGGCGGTTACCAGGTTTTATCTGGAATTTATCCGGATTATGCCGCAGCTGGTGCTGTTGTTTCTGGTGTATTTCGGGCTGACCAAATCTTTTGGAATCAATCTGTCCGGTCAGGTGTCGGCGGTGATCGTATTTACGCTGTGGGGAACGGCGGAGATGGGAGATTTGGTGCGCGGCGCGCTGATTTCCATCCCGGCGCACCAGTATGAGAGCGGAGCGGCGCTGGGACTGACGAAAGCGCAGATTTTTCTGTATATCGTGATTCCCCAGACTTTGCGGCGGCTGGTTCCGCTGGCCATTAATCTGACGACCCGTATGATTAAAACGACGTCGCTGATCGTTATGATCGGCGTGGTGGAAGTTTTGAAGGTGGCGCAGCAGATTATCGAGGCCAACCGGTATACGGTGCCCGATGCCGCGCTCTGGATATACGGAACCATCTTTTTTCTCTATTTTCTGGCCTGCTGGCCCATATCGCTGCTGGCGTCCTGGCTGGAAAAGCGGTGGAAGAACTGAGAACAGACGGAATTGTTTTATGACAGCCTGAGCGGAAAGCTTATGAATCGGGGTGATTAGAAATGAGTGAGGAAACCACATTACTGGAAATCCGGCATCTGCGTAAGGATTATGGCAATGGAGCGGTGTTGGAAGATATATCTCTGGAGCTGAAAAAGGGGGAGGTGCTGGTGTTGATCGGGCCTTCCGGCTGCGGAAAGAGTACGTTCCTGCGCTGTATTAACGGACTGGAACCGATCCAGTCCGGGGAAATTTTGCTGGACGGCGCGTCGATTACCGACGGAACCGCGAAATGGAGCGAGGTGCGGCAGAAGATCGGCATGGTGTTCCAGAGCTATGAGCTGTTTCCCCATATGACTGTGATGGACAATATCCTGCTTGGCCCCATGAAGGTGCAGAAGCGGAACCGGAAGGAAGCGGAGGAAGATGCCTGTCAGCTTTTGGAGCGGGTAGGGCTTCTGGATAAAAAAGACGCTTATCCCAGACAGCTGTCCGGCGGACAGAAGCAGCGGGTGGCCATTGTCAGAGCATTGATTATGAAGCCGGAGATTATGCTGTTCGACGAGGTGACGGCGGCGCTTGATCCGGAGATGGTCAGAGAGGTGCTGGATGTGATGATGGAGCTGGCCGGCAGCGGTTCTACGATGATGATCGTGACCCATGAGATGCAGTTTGCCAGGGCCGCAGCGGACCGGGTGATTTTCCTGGACGGCGGAGAGATTGTGGAGACCGGGACGCCGGATGAATTTTTCGACAGTCCGAAAACGGACAGGGCGAGAAAATTTTTGAATACGTTTACATTTGAGAAAAAATAATGTCCCGAAGGACAATAAGAACAGAACGGAACTATAAAACCAGGTAAATCATTTTAAGGAAAGGATGAAATGATGAAGAAAGCAATGAGATGGTTACTTATTTTTACTCTGCTGGCTGCAGTGCTGGCCGGCTGCGGTGCAAAGGAAAACGGCAGCGGCGGGGAAACAAAAGCGCAGGGTGAAAACGGCGGGGAAACAAAGGCCCAGGGAGACGGTGATATTTATCGTACCCTGGATGAGATCAGGGAAAGCGGAAAAATTGTCATCGGCGTGTTCAGCGATAAGAATCCTTTTGGATATGTAGATGAAAATGGCAAGTATCAGGGCTATGACGTTTATTTCGCGGAGCGGATCGCCAAAGATCTGGGCGTGGAGATAGAGTACGTATCCACTGAGGCCGCCAGCCGGGTAGAGTATCTGAAAACGGGCAAGGTGGATGTGATTCTGGCCAATTTTACGGTGACGGAAGAACGGGCGCAGGAAGTGGATTTCGCGCTGCCTTATATGAAGGTGGCTCTGGGCGTGGTGTCTCCTGACAGCGCATTGATTACCAGCGCCGACGATTTAAAGGGAAAAACTCTGATCGTGGCGAAGGGAACCACGGCGGAGACTTATTTTACCGAGAATTATCCCGATGTAAAGCTGCTGAAATTTGACCAGTATACCGAGGCTTATAACGCATTGCTTGACGGCCGGGGAGACGCTCTTTCCACCGATAACACGGAGGTACTGGCCTGGGCGCTGCAGAATGAAGGGTTCAGCGTGGGGATCGAGTCTCTGGGAGATCTGGATACCATCGCTCCCGCGGTTTCCAAAGGGAATACCACTCTGATGGAGTGGATCAATGAGGAGATCGAAGCGCTGGCTGACGAGCAGTTTTTCCATGAAGATTATAAGGCCACGCTGGAGCCGGTTTACGGTTCCGAGGTGGATATCGACAGCCTGGTAGTAGAAGGCGGCAAAGTGGAATAGAAGAAGCGTTGCCGGTCCGTTATTTTGAAAAAAGGAATCAAAGGGATGAGTGATGAAAACAGCGGTAAGCTGAAAGCTTTTTTGAAGCGGAAGGACATTGAATTTTCTGCGAAGCGGTACGGGATCGACGCGTTGAGCGCCATGGCTCAGGGGCTGTTTGCCTCGCTGCTGATGGGCTCGATTATGGGGACGCTGGGAACCCAGCTGGGGATTTCCATACTGGAGACGGCGGGGCAGTATGCCCAGGGGGCCACGGGATTTGCTATGGCGGTAGCTATCGGCTATGCGCTGAAGTGCCCGCCCCTTGTGTTGTTTTCCCTGGCGGCAGTGGGCGGCGCGGCCAATTCCCTGGGCGGGGCTGGAGGTCCTCTGGCTGTGCTGATCGTTACGGTGATTGCCGCTGAATGCGGCAAGGCGGTGTCCAAAGAGACGAAGGTGGATATTATCGTAACGCCTTTTGTCACTATTTTCGTCGGCGTGGGTTTGTCTGTTCTTTTTGCCCCGGCCATCGGCGCTCTGGCAAGCGCGGTGGGTCGGCTGATTATGTGGGCGACGGAGCTGCAGCCCTTCTTTATGGGCGTGGTGATCTCGGTGGTCGTGGGAATCGCGCTGACGCTGCCTATCAGCAGCGCGGCTATCTGCGCGGCGCTGGGTCTGACCGGACTGGCCGGAGGAGCGGCTTTAGCCGGCTGCTGTGCCCAGATGGTGGGATTTGCCGTAATGAGTTTTAAAGAAAACCGCTGGGGCGGTCTGCTGGCGCAGGGAATCGGAACCTCCATGCTGCAGATGGGGAATATCGTGAAAAATCCGAGAATCTGGATTCCGCCGATTCTGGCCTCCGCTGTCACCGGACCGGTTTCTACCTGTCTGTTCCGGATGGAGATGAACGGCGCGGCAGTTTCCTCCGGTATGGGGACCTGCGGCCTGGTGGGACAGATCGGCGTTTACACAGGCTGGGTAGCCGATGTGGCTTCCGGTGCTAAGGAGGCCATAACCGGGATGGACTGGGCCGGTATGCTCCTGATTTGTTTCCTGCTGCCGGGCGTTCTCACCTGGATTTTCGGCCAGGGCCTGCGCAGACTGGGATGGATTAAAGAGAATGATCTGAAGTTGGATTAAAATAACGGATGCCGATATTTTCCGCGAAAGCATTTACCTGATTTCATGCGGAAAATATCGGCATCATTTTTGCTGCTTGTTGACTTTTTGCTGTGCGGATAGTAAACTATTATGAAGGTAAATCAGCGAAAGGATTTTAACGGATTGTTTGACACACATAAGATTACAAAAAAAATAGACAGAAGCAGCGCCCTGGTGATTGTTTTCTTTTTGGCATTTTTGATATTTGGCTGTCTGGTTTTTGATGATTACGGAATTTCCGTGGATGAGATGAGCCAGCGGGGTCACAGTCTGCTTAATTATAAATTTCTGGTGCCGTCGGTCTCGGATATCGCTACGTTTGCAGTGGATTTTCCTTCTATGGGCGACCTGCGGGACAGCCAGTCTTTTTATGGCGTGGCCGTTCAGCTGCCGGTGGTACTGGTCGAACATATGACAGGGTTTTTAATGCCCTTTAAAACCATATTTCTGCTACGGCATTTTTATACTTTTTTATTATTTTTTTTATCGTCAATCTGTTTTTATAAATGCTGCCGTCTTTTTACGGAAAACCGCTGGCTGGCGCTTTTGGGAACGGCCATATATATTCTGAGTCCCAGGACGCTGGCGGATTCTTTTTATAATATAAAAGATTTGATGGCCCTTTCCCTCTGTATGATAACAGTCTGTTTCGGATGCCGGCTGCTGCGGGATATGAAAAAGAGGGATATGGTCTGCTTTGCGTTTTTCGGCGCTCTGGGGACGAATTCCAGGATTGTGCTGGCCGTGGTTATTGCCGCCTTTCTTTTTGCGGCATTTGTTCAGGGGATTGTTGAAAAACAGATTAAAAAACGATTCTTGATCTGCCTGGGAGTCGGATGCCTAAGCCTTCTCTTTTATTTTATCATGACGCCGGGGATCTGGGCGAATACGCTTCAGAATGTGAAACAGACGGTAGACACATTTTCTAATTATACGGTTATGCCTGGCACCAGCGTATATCAGGGGAGTACGGTTACAGGCAATGAGCTGCGCCGGTCTTATGTGTTTGTCTGGATGCTGATCACGATTCCCATAGTTTATCTGGTCTTTTCGGCTGCAGGAGCGGCATGCAGTCTCTGGCAGATGGTAAAACTGGCGGTTCATCGTCAGGGATGGGGATGGGTGCAGTACGCGCAGCTGGCTGTTTTTCTGATCGCGGCGGTTCCGCTGGGATATGTGATTTTAGTGAAACCGGTGATCTATAACGGGTGGCGGCATTTTTACTTTATGTATTCGGCCATTGCTATGATGGCTTTTTTCGGTCTGCTGTACTGGGAAGAATGGTCGATAAGCCGTGGGCGGCTTATATGGGCCGGTCGGCTTCTGCTGATCGGGGAGATTCTCTGTACAGCAGTCTGGGTCGGTATCAACCATCCTTATGAATATGTATATTTTAACCTGTTTGCGCGGAATCATGTGGAAAACAATTATGACAGAGATTATTGGGGGATGTCCACTTATCAGGCTCTTCAATATATCTGTGAGACAGATGACAGTTCCATGCTGCATCTTTATGCCTACAATGGTTTTTCCAAGCTGTTCCTGCCGGATGAAGACTGGAGTAGGACGCTTTTTGTGGATGAAGGGGATGCGGATTATATTATAGAGAATTACCAGAACGGGGCGGATACGGGGAAGTATCAGAAATATTATTATTATGACAAGGTTCATGAATTTATGGTGGACGGTTTTCCGGTTTGTACAGTTTATAAAAGTGTTTATCGTGAATTTGACAGCCAGTCCATGTATCAGGATAAAGAGACGGGTAGGCTTATCTATCCTGTGAACCGTCAGGAAATCAGCTGGACGCAGGAGATCGCCGAAGACAAAGCAGTCTTTACCGGAACCTATCAGAAGGCGGTTCCCATCGACGCCTTTTATGCGGACACTTCCTGGGAGGAGATCGTACCAAACACCCGGGTCTGGCTCTCAGAGGACGGGGAGGACTGGCTCTGCATAAACGAACTGGAGGGAAGCCTTACCGGACAGTATGCGATTATGGCCCGTCTGCCGGAGACGCTGAACCTGAAATATGTCAGGATCGATCAGGAACGTCTGCATTCTGACGGGGGGCAGGAGGATTACGAGAGATATGCGCTGCTGCATTTTCAGCTTTATCGTTCCCGTGTGGAACTGGAGCCGGAGCTTTATGCCGTCTCTCCTTTCAAGCGTGTGGCAGGACATGAGAACCCGGCCAACTCTTTTGTGACGCTCGACGGGGATCCGATTACCAGATGGGAGACCGAGCGGAATCAGACGGCCCAGATGATTTATGACATGGTTCTGGACGATGTTTATCCGGTGGCGGGCGTGCGTCTGGACTGCGGTGTGACCGGGGAGGATTACGCCAGAAAACTGCGGGTATTCCTTTCGGAAGACAATGAGACCTGGACGGAAGCCGACGTATATACGGAAGATAACGAGAGATATTATTTCTCATGTACACCAGGACGTTATATCCGTCTGATGACCGGAGATCCCGGAGAAGAGCTGGACTGCGTATGGGCAATCGCCGAGCTGGAGGTACTGGTTGAGGCGGATGCACAGGAACTTAATTAAAAGGAGTAGAAGGATATGGAACAGATGCTGAGTTTTGTAATTCCTGTTTTGAATGAGCAGGATTCCATAAAGCTTCTGTATGAAAAAATCATGGAGCAGGTGAGGCAGCAGGGTTATCTGTACGAGATTCTGTTTATCGACGACGGCTCGACCGATGATTCCGTTCTGTATGTGAAACAGATCAGGGAGGAGGATAAAAATGTCCATCTGATCACGTTCCGGAAAAATTTTGGCAAGGCCATGGCGCTGCAGACCGGCTTTCGCAATGCTCAGGGCGATATTATCATCACGATGGACGCGGACCTGCAGGATGATCCCTGTGAGATTCCTCGGTTTGTGGAGAAGATCAACGAGGGCTATGATCTGGTGTCCGGCTGGAAGCGGGACAGGCATGATCCGCTGGAAAAGCGTCTGCCCTCCAAGCTGTTTAACAAGGTGACGGAAAAACTGTCCGGTGTTCAGCTTCATGATTTTAACTGTGGGTTTAAGGCATACCGCCGGGAAGTGGTGGAAAACATCGATATATACGGGGAGCTGCACCGGTATATTCCCGTACTGGCGAACCGAAAAGGATTTCGTATCACGGAAATTGTGGTGCATCATAATAAGCGGGAGTTTGGCAAGTCCAAATATGGCATGGAGCGGTATTTAAGAGGGTTGTTCGATTCTTTTACGGTGGCGTTTCTCGGACGGTTTTATGACCGGCCTATGTATTTTTTCGGAAGGATTGGCCTGATCCTGTGTACGCTGGGCGGGATGGTCTGTTTTTATCTGGCCTATCTCTGGCTGACGAAGCAGACCATTGGGAACAGGCCGCTGGTGCAGCTGGGCGTTCTGCTGGTGATTGTGGGAATTCAGATGATTTCCATTGGTTTTATCGGGGACATGCTGGTGGACGCTACCTATCACAGCCGGTATAATGAGGCTCATGTGAAGGAAAAACTGTAATCAGATATGGAGTATTTATGAGCAGAAAAACCACGGAACAGAAATCCTGGGTGCAGATGACGGCCGGAAAAAGGGTTTTGTTTATCACGACCCATCGGATCGACTATATTCGAAATACGCAGCATATCAAGGAGATGAAAAAGCAGGGGGCGTCTGTCAGATGTCTCTATTCCGGCACGGGAAATCATATTTTCAGCGCGGCAAAGATTTTTTTCACACTGCTGTTTACTTCGCTGTCAGATGTGGATGTGGTGGTGGTATCTTACATGTGTCAGCTGGTTACGCCGTTTCTGAACTGGAAATTAAAGAGAAAGACGCTGGCGGTAGACTTTTTCATCTCCCTCTATGATTCCATGGTTAATGACAGAAAGATGCTGGGACCGAAGAATCCGTTAGCCCGCCTGATAAAATGGCTGGACGTCAGTTCGGTCCGTTATGCGGACAGAATCGTTGTGGACACCAAAACCCACGGAGACTATTTTTGCCGGGAGTTTGGAATGAAGAAAGAGAAAATGGAGGTAGTATACCTGAATGCGGATACGTCCGTCTATTTTCCCAGACCGCAGGAAAAAGCGCCGGAATTTCAGGGGAAGTTTCTGGTGGTTTATTTCGGAACAGTGATTCCTCTGCAGGGCTTTGACATCGTGCTGGATGCGGTCAGACGGCTCAAGGACCGGAAGGATATTCATTTTTATCTGATCGGCCCGGTGGAAAAGCGGTATCGGAAGGTGATTTCTGAAACGGCTACTTATGCGGACTGGGTGTCTCAGGAGCGGCTGGCGGAGATTATCGCTATGGCGGATCTCTGTCTGGCGGGGCATTTTAACGGTCAGATTATGAAGGCCAGACGCACGATTCCGGGAAAGGCTTTTATCTATGAAGCGATGGAGAAACCGATGATTCTAGGGGACAGCCCGGCCAATCATGAGCGGTACAGGGAAGGTCAGTCGGGCATCTGTTTTGTTCCTATGGGAGACGCCGGAAAGCTGGCGGAAAAGATAGCGGAGCTTGCGGGGGTGAAGGAGCATTGACACAGCCATTGATTACGGTGATCGTTCCGGTTTACAATGTGGAACGGTATCTGGGACCCTGTATTGACAGTATACTGGCGCAGACCTATGAAAATCTGGAAATTCTGCTGATCGACGACGGTTCTACGGATGGCAGCGGAGCAGTCTGCGACGAATATCAGGAAAAGGACAGTCGGATCCGGGCGATTCATAAGGAAAATACCGGGCAGGCCGACACAAGAAACATGGGAATCGATCTGGCCGCCGGAACGTACCTGGCCTGTGTGGACAGCGACGATCTGATTGCCGGAGAATATATAGAGCGGCTGTACCAGATGGCGGCGTCTGTCGGGGCGGGGATGTCCGTGTGCGGATTTCGTCCCTTTGCCGATATGTGCAAAGCTGTCGTCAGGCCGGAACTGCTGAGACAAAAAGGGGATTCCAGGCCTGAGGCTGTGCGGGTGATGACGGCTTGCGAGGCGCTGGAATCTTTATTTTATAAAAAGGAGATTACGGCCTCGCCCTGCTATCGCCTGTTTCATCGGGATGTGTTTGCAGGTCTGCGGTTTGAGAAGGGCCGAATTTTCGAGGATATCGGGCTGATGTATCTGGCTGTGGAGGCGGCGGGGAAGATCGCTTATACGGGGCAGGTGCTGTATTATTACAGACAGCGGAAGGGAAGCACCATGCACCATGTCCGGTTCAGCGGAAAACGGATGGACCGGATCTGGTTCTCTGAAAAAATTCTGGAATTTGCCGAGAAAAAACACCCCCGGCTTTTGCCGGCGGCCCGGGCCCGTTATTTTGTATCCTGCTATCTGGTGCTGGCCGAGCTGCCCCGGGGGAAGGGGTATCGGGATATATACCGAATGCTGCGAACGAATCTGAAAAAATACGGACGTCTGGTGGTCAGGGATCCGAAAGCGCCTGTAAAGACCAGGCTTACGGCGGCCCTTGCCTGTTTTTCTGTCCCGGCGGCCCAGGCGGCCGGAGCAGTTTTGCGCAAGACCACCAGCATGTCATAAGCGGGAGAGCTTTTTATGGATAATCCAAAACTGTCGGTGATTACGGTCTGTTATCAGGCGGAAAAGGAGATCGAGCGGACAATCCGTTCTGTCCTGAATCAGACCTTCACCGAATATGAATATATTTTTAAGGACGGGGGCTCCGCGGACCAGACCAATGAGCTGATTGCCTTTTACAAACCCCGGTTTGAGGAAAAGGGCATCCGGGTGACGCATGTATCCGGCCGGGACAGCGGGCTGTACGAGGCCATGAACCAGGCGGTGGAACTGGCCAGAGGAGAATGGTGCGCTTTTCTGAACGCAGGGGATTATTATTTCGGTCCGGATACGCTGGCGCAGGTGTTTGGGCAGACCTGTGAAGAAACCGTTATTTATGGAAATACGGTGGAGGTGGAGGCAGGCGTCCCTTATCATCTGGAAGGGGATATCAGCCGGATTCGGGAAAAGTCTCTGATCTGTCATCAATCCTCCTTTATCCGGACAGACTGGATGAAAGCTACCGGTTATGACGCCGGCTGTCGAATTGCGGCAGATTATGATTTTTTTCTGAAAACATTTATGGAGGGAAAGACCTTTTATAAGCTGGATCAGTATATTTCCGTATTTATAAAGGACGGCGTCTCCTCCACCAATGAGCTGGAGCGGGTACGGGAAACCGAAGCCGTTCGGGCGAAATGGGGGCTGACAGACCTGTCTTCAAAGGAGTATGAGAAAAAGCTGCGGATGGCTGCGTTTAAGCAGATGATTTTGGACCATACCCCCCGAGGGTTCTCTGATTATTTAAGGAAGCTGAGAAGAAAGATGCGGGGGATGGACAGAAAGGCGGACCTGACAGGTGAAAATACTTTTTTTGAATGACAAAGGTCATGACGACGTGAAAAACTGGTCCGGCACTACGGCCCATATGGCCCGGATGCTGGAGGACCGGGGGCATCAGCTTTACTATATCGACCATCTGACGGGGAATTTTTTTCTGCGCTGTTTTTACAGAGGACTGGGGATTCTTATTGGGAAGCAGGTGAAAGCGAACCGGGAGCCAGATGTATTAAGGTCCATGGCGAGACGGCGGGACCGGGAGAAGAAGCGGTTTGACTATGACCTGATTTTTACGCCCAACAGTATGTGTCTTTGTTATCTGAACGATGAAAAACCGTCCGTTCTGTATACCGACGCTACTTACGGAGGAATGGAGGGCTTTTATCCAAGCTTTACCAATGTCTCCCCGCGCACTTCAAAAAACGGCAATTTCCATGAGAAAATGGCGCTTACCACCTGTACCAGAGCGATTTATTCTTCCCGCTGGGCCAGACAGACAGCCATCGACTGTTACGGCATAGACGGAAATAAGCTGGATGTGGTAAATTTTGGAGCAAATGTAGACGTTTCTTATGACGAAGCTCAGATTATGAAGCTTGCAAATGAGCGGTGGGAGAAGAAGGAAAGACATCTGCTGTTTGTGGGTGTGGAATGGGAGCGGAAAGGCGGTCCGAAAGCGCTTCAGGCAGTCAGGATTCTCTCTGAGCGCGGATATCCGGTAAAGCTGGCTGTTGCAGGCTGTCAGCCGAAGCTTTCGGAGGAAGAGCGGAAAGCGGTCAGGCTGTACGGTTATCTCAGCAAAAAGGACGACGGGCAGGCCAGGCAGCTGCGCAGGCTTTATGAAGAGAGTTTTCTGTTTTTTATGCCCAGTCTTTACGAGTGTACGGCCATCGTTTATGCCGAGGCTGCCGCGTTCGGCCTGCCTTCTGTGGCCTCGGAGGCCGGCGGCGTGTCCGATATGGTGATCGAGGGGGAGAGCGGTCATCTTTTGTCTGCCGACGCGTCTCCGGAGGCATATGCGGATTTACTGGAACGGCTTTTTCTGGACAGGGGGGCTTATCTGTCTCTGTGTAAAAAGACTATTGCGTGCAGCAGGCGGCTGTTTACCTGGGAGAGCGTGGGAGAGCGGGTGGATCAGGTGCTGGAAGCTGCGGTGAAGGAAAAAGGCGGAGCGTCGCAGCAGCGGAAATAATGCCGCGTCTGCAAGGGTTTGGCAGGCGCTTCGGGAAGAAGAAAGCTTGAGAGGAAACCATGAGAGTTTTATATCTGAATACCAAGTTTCAGGGCGGCGGGGCCGAGCGGGTGGCCCGACAGCTGTATGAGGGTATCGGCGCCGAGGGAGTGGAAAGCTATATGCTGGTGGGCAAGGAGGATGAATCCGATCCCCGGTATGAGATTATATATGGGAATCTGTTAAGACGCAGATGGAACTGGGTGTACGGCAAGCTGACCAGCAATGCGAGGCTTGACGACCGGTACGCGGTGAAAAAGATTTTGTCCTGTATCCGGGCGCATCAGATCGATCTGGTTCACATCCATAATATCCATGGAAATTATATGGGAATTCGGAATGTGCGGGAAATTGCCGCCGCAGTTCCGGTGGTGTGGACCCTTCACGATATGTGGACTTTTACCGGGCATTGTGCCTACGCCGGGGACTGCGGTCACTGGGAAACGCAAAAGTGCGGACATTGTCAGGATCTGGCCATGTTTCCGAAACTGTATTTTGACTGCGCTTCCCGGCTGCATAGGCAGAAACGGCAGTATTTTACGGAAAACGGAATTACCTTTGTCACGCCTTCCCGGTGGCTGTACCAGCTGGTAAAAAAGTCTTTTCTGGGACAGGAGCGGCTGTATATGATCAATAACGGCGTGGATACGGAAAGTTTTTATCCCGGCGACAAGGAGAAACTGCGGGAAAAATACGGCATCCATACGAAAAAGCATGTGCTGCTCTTTCTCACCAATATGCTTCGAAATACCATGAAAGGTTTTTCTTATCTGGCGGAGGCGCTGCGGCAGCTAGAACATAAAGAGCGGTATCTGCTGCTGATTGTGGGAAAGCTGGAGGAAATCCGGGATATCTGCCAGTTGTATGAGGTAAAAACCTTCGGGTATATTAAAGAAATCGGGACGCTGCGGGACGTGTACGCCATGGCAGATCTGTTTCTTTTGCCAAGCATGCTGGAGAATTATCCATGCGTGTCCCTGGAAGCCATGGCCTGCGGAACGCCGGTTGCGGCATTTAAAACCGGCGGCATTGTGGAACAGGTAGACGAGGATACCGGCTGGCTGGTGGAGCGGGGAAACGCCGCCGCTCTGAAAGACACGATCCGGCTGGCCTGTCAGGACGGAGCAGCGCTACGGGAAAAGGGAGAGAGAAGCCGTAAAAAAGCGGAGGAATGCTTTTCCCAGGAGAAAATGTTAAAAGAATACCGGCAGTTGTATGAGGAAGCGCTGCAGGGAAAACAGCCGCCTGTATTGTAAGAAAACGGACGTTATGTCCGGTATGATGGAAAGAGTAATGTTCAGCGTTTGACGAGGATGGTAACGAACCGGAGATTGGGGTACGTTGCGAAGCTATGATTCAGGAGTGAGCGGATATGACGGATGGCAGAGACTGCGCCCCGGCTGCAGTATTTGTGTATAAGCGAAAGGATTACGCGGAAAAGACACTGTCTGCGCTGCGGAATAATTTTCTTGCGGAGCAGACGGATCTCTATATTTTTTCTGACGGGGCGAAAAAAGAGAGCGACCGGCAGGCGGTGGCCGAGGTGCAGGATTTTATCCGGGAGTTTGCGGCGCAGGGCGGTTTCCGCTCCGTTCATGTTAATCTGGCTTCCGATAACCGGGGGCTTGCTGCTTCGATCATTGCCGGCGTAACCGGGATTCTGGAAAAGTCCGGACGTATTATCGTGCTGGAGGATGATCTGCTGACAAGCAGGGATTATCTTGTCTACATGAATGACGCGCTGGATTATTATGCGGCGGATTCCCGGATCTGGTCCGTCAGCGGTTATACGCCGCCGTTAAAGGGGCTGAAGAACTGGAAGCCGGACGTCTATTTTTTTTACCGGGCCAGCAGCTGGGGCTGGGCAACCTGGAAAGACCGGTGGGATTTGACAGACTGGGAGATGCGGGATTATGAGAGGTTTGTAAAAGATCCGGCCCTGATATCAAAGCTGGCCCGGGGCGGCGGCGATATGCCGGGGATGCTGAAACAGCAGATGGAGGGGGAGATCGATTCCTGGGCTATCCGCTGGTGTTATGCCCAGAGCATGGAAGATATGCTGACG
The DNA here is from genome assembly GCA_910579325.1 of uncultured Lachnospiraceae bacterium. GTDB lineage: Bacteria > Bacillota > Clostridia > Lachnospirales > Lachnospiraceae > Paralachnospira_A. The sequence continues at coordinate 15,206 of CAJTTU010000064.1, forward strand.
GTATATCCCCGTATTTCCCGGGTCAGGAATATGGGAAACGACGGTTCCGGCACTCATACGGACGCTGTGGCCAGCGAGTTTGACACCAGGCTGAATGAGCGGTATGATCCCTGTTTTTTTCAGAAACCGGCGCTTCATGAGGGACTGGCAGGAGAATTTCGTCTTTTGTACGATACGGGAATATGGGGAAAGCTGAACCGGCGTTGTCAGCGGCTGAAAAACCGTCTGAAAATAAACACAGGGGAAAGATTTCATGAAAAATGATGGGAGAGTGCGGGCAGGATGGACTGGGAATGGAGTAATTATAAACTTCGGTGGGTTTACCGAAAAATAAAAAAAAGAATCACAAAAAAACCGGTGGAATTTTCCCGTTATGCGGGAAAGGACGTCATGTCGATTCAGGCGGGAAACGACTGGCTTCATCAGGCAGTTTTGTCAGGCAGTCCTTTTATGGCCTGCCGTTTCGGGAACGTGGAGCTGAATGCCATGACAAAATTTGAAATGGCGGTCAGACAGTCGGACTCGGATCAGGGCAGCCGGTTTTGCCCGACGGGGCGGTCCGCCAGAGGGCGCAGGGAAGCGATGAAGCGTATGTGCAGCAATGCCGGCCTTTTTCCGGAACAGGAAGCGATGGGAGCGGAATTTGTCAGGACGATGCGGCGGGCCTGTAAACAGGCAGATCTTATCGGCGTCTGGTTTAACCAGATGGAAGATTATATGATTTCTCGTTATGCCCCGCAGTCGGCCATAACCTATCTGCGGGGGCTGGAGCCCTGGTATTCGGAACATCCCTGGACGTCTGCTTTGAAAGATAAACGGGTGCTGGCGATTCATCCATTTGCCGGTACGATTGAGAAGCAGTATGGCAGAAGAACGCTCTTGTTTCCCGGAACTGATATTCTGCCGGAATTTCAGCTGCGCACGGTAAAAGCGGTGCAGACGATTGCCGGGACGAAGGACGGCCGGTTTGAAAACTGGTTTGAAGCGCTTGACTGGATGGAGCAGGAGGCCATGAAAGAGGAATTCGATATTGCGATTATCGGCTGCGGCGCTTATGGATTTCCATTGGCCGCCAGGCTGAAAGCCCATGGCCGACAGGCCGTTCATCTGGGAGGCGCCACGCAGCTGTTATTCGGAATCAAAGGCGCCCGCTGGGACAATCATGAAATCATTTCCAGGCTGTTTAATGAAAACTGGGCAAGACCTTCGGAGGAAGAAAGGCCGGCGGGAGCAAGCCGGGTGGAAGGCGCATGTTACTGGTAAAGAATAACAAAACGGATAACAGAATGAATAACAGGACGACATTCGAAAAAGAACTGAGACAGGCGGCGGGAAATGAACCGATGGTCAGCGTTGCGCTGGTGACCTATAAGCATGAAGCCTATATCAGAGAAGCGCTGGACAGCATTTTGATGCAGCAGGTAGATTTCTCATATGAGATCGTGGCGGGGGACGACTGTTCCCCTGACGGGACCCAGGGTATTCTGCGGGAATATGCCGGTCGTTATCCGGATCGTTTTACGCTGCTTCTGAGAGAAGAGAATCTGGGGGCCACGGCCAACAGTTATGATATAAAGTGTCATTGTAAAGGGCGGTATATCGCCCAGTTAGAGGGAGATGATTTCTGGACAGATCCGCTGAAGCTGCAAAAACAGGTGGATTTTCTGGAGTCTCACCCGGAATATATCGGCACGGCCCATATGCATAATGTGGTGGATGAAAACAGCCGCCCCATAGAGGGGATCGACGGTTACTGCGAGCCGGGACGGTTTACGATGAAGGATTATCTGGTGGAGGGCAATCTGCCGGGACAGACGGCCACGCTGGTTTACCGGAACATCTACCGGAATCCTCTTCATGATTATTCCATAGAGGCAAAAGCCCATGATTACAGAAGTGACGTCACGGTGACGCTGATTCTCTTATCCCTGGGGGATATTTATACGTTTACCGATTCCATGAGCAGCCGCCGTCTGGTGAGAAAAGCCGGAGAGACAAACTGGAATTCAGTATCTATGACCAGAGATCTGAAAGTGGACGAATGTCTGCTGAGCGCCAGACTTTTGTGCTGGCGCAGAAAAGAATTCGGTCCCACCGAGGCGGGAAACGCCCGTATGCGGATGTGGCAGGAAAACGCTCTGATTGTGTTTTTGAAGCGTCCCAGTAAAAGAAGGCGGGAGGCTTTAAAAGAAGTGATCCGGGAGATATCCGGCCCGGGGTTTCTGACGCTTCGTTGTCTGGGGCTGATTCCGGGCATTATAAAAAGAAAGCTGAGGAAACAGGCTTAAGCCGTATCCGGAATGAAAATAAAACCGGGCAGGCCGGCATACGATGTGCCTAGTTGACAATAGAAAACATAGAAACGATATGGCGAAGGGCAGCGCGCAATGAAAAAAATCAAAGTAAATTTCGTAGATTTCTGGCCTAATTTCGAGAATGACAATGTGTTTCTTCCGATCTTGCAGAAACACTATGACGTGGAGATTTCTGACGATCCGGACTATATTTTCGGTTCCGTTCTGGGGGACTCTTATCTGGATTATGACTGCGTCAGAATTTTTTACACCGGAGAAAACCTGTGTCCCGACTACAATCTGTATGATTACAGCATTGATTATGAATATATGGATTATGGCGACCGCCATTTTCGTTATCCTAATTACATCATGTGGAATGAAGCTTTTTCCGGCATGGCGAAAAAGCATCTTGTGACAGAAGAAGAAGTACGGGCAAAAACGGGGTTTTGCAGTTTTGTCTACAGCAATGGCAAGGGAAATCCCGCCAGGACGCAGTTTTTTGAATTGCTGTCCAGGTATAAACGGGTGGATGCCGGAGGCCAGCTTTGCAACAACATCGGCATTCCGGAAGGGATTAAAGACAAGCTGGCCTTTCAGACAGCCCATAAATTTGCCATCGCTTTCGAGAACAGCTCCCATCCGGGCTATACCACTGAGAAGCTGATCGAGGCTTTTGCCGCGAAAACCGTTCCGATTTACTGGGGCGATCCGCTGGTGGATCTGGGGTTTAATGAGGAAGCGTTTATTAACTGTCATCGGTATGGAGCCTTTGAGGAAGCGGTGGAAGCGGTAAAGCGGGTGGATCAGGACGATGCTCTTTACCGGAAAATGCTTCTGACCCCGGCGTTAAAGTCTCAGGAGTACAGCCAGAAGGAGACTTACAGGCGGCTGGAACAGTTCCTTCTGCATATTTTCGACCAGCCTTTGGAGCAGGCCTACCGGAGAAACCGGGAGCTGTGGGGAAGATATTATTATGAGACCCGTCTGAATCAGAGAGAATATGCAAGAATAGCGGGAAGGATCAAAAAGATGGTGCCGCATCCGCTGATCGAAAAGCTGAAAAAGCGGAGACGCTGAAAAAGACAGCGGCAGACAGCGAAAGGGAGAACGACCGGCGGAAGCTGCTGAAACGATAAAAGGCGGAAGAAGGAGGAACGCAAAAAGTTGATGCCGCAGAATGAACTGATCACCATGATTGTAGCGATTTATAACGTGGAGCCGTACCTTTCGGTCTGTCTGGAATCCGTCCGAAATCAGACTTATAAGAATCTGGATATTATTCTGATAGACGACGGTTCCACAGACGGCTGTCCGGGTATCTGTGACGCGTATGGGGAGAAAGATGATCGGATCCGGGTGATTCATCAGGCCAACCGGGGGCTGTCCGGCGCAAGGAACCGGGGGATAGAAGAGGCGAAAGGAGAGATCGTTACCTTTGTGGATGCCGACGACCGTCTGCATCCGCAGTTTTGTGAGATTCTTTATCGCCGTATGAAGGAAACAGAGGCGGATGTGTCGGTAGGCAATTATGAGTTTATTCATCGGATCGATGAGGAAAAGCCGGACCGGACCCGGGAGACGGAGTGCTTTACAAAAACCGGATATGAGGCGCAGTTTCTGTTTTACAATGGTGCCATGTGCATCCGAAACGGCGTGGCCTGTATGAAACTGTACCGGAAGCATTGTTTTGACTCGATTCGGTTCCCGGAAGGGAGGATCCACGAGGACTCCTTTGTGATGCCCTTTATTTATGATACGGTGCGGAAAGTGACGTATACGGACGCCGTGGTTTATTATTATCTGGTCCGCACAGGTTCGATTACCGGCAGTTATCATCTGAAACGCCTGGATCAGCTGGAAGCCCAGAGGCAGGTCCTTTCGCTGTACCGGGAACGGGGTTACCGGGAGCTTTACGCCAAAGCCTGTGAAAGCTATCTTCACAGCATCCGAAATCACTATTTTGACGTGAAGCGGTATTTTCCTCACGAAAAAGAAGTGCTGAAGGAGCTGGATGAAACCTTCGAACAGGTGTATAAGAAAGAACTGGACACAGCGCTTTCCCGGGCCGCCAGGCTGGAATTTGGCCTGTTCTGTCTGAATAAAAAACTTTATTATATTGTCTGGAAGCTGTGGCTGAAAATAAAGAAATAGAGCTTTGCTCTGTGTCGGGAACGGTATAAAGGGATACATATAGCTTGCATTCCATACTGTTTTCTGTTAGGATTAGTTTGAAAAAATAAAAGGTATAAGGGAGCG
>CAJTTU010000065.1 GCA_910579325.1 uncultured Lachnospiraceae bacterium
TCCTTTGATATTACCATTGTCGTCAATGCCAAAAAATATTTCTCCACCATCGTAATTCGAAAAGGCGCTTACTGTTTTTAAAAATGTATTTGTAATCATTTCTTTGAACTCTGTTGTTTTTGTTTCACGCATACACTGATCTCCCTTTCCAAATTTACTGCTTATATTATACACTGAAATACGCAAAAAAACAATCGTATTTTTTTACGATTGATTTTTTGCGTATTTTGGGTCATCAAGTTTCCATTTCCTGTCACATTCTGAAGAGTGAGATAGTACACTATTTTCCTTTTGACCGGTTTATTATTAAAAAAAGGCCGATGGACAAAATCCCCGTCAGCAGATACAATTCCCGGATCGCGAATACCGCGGACAAACCTGCCAGCAAAAATGACCCCACCGGAAGAGACGCACAGGCCAGCGCATTGAATATTCCGCTGATTCTTCCCACAAAATCTGCCGGAATCCTGCTCACAAAGATGACCTGTACCATGACTCCGATCACGGAATTTACCACTCCAAAAGCAAATGCCGCCAAAAACAAACCGAGATATTTTCCTTCGTCCGAAGGAATCGTTCCAATCAGAAGATAAACAAAATACAGCAGGCCGATCAGGATGCCTCCCCAAATCAATACCTGTTTTTCTGAAATCCGCCGTGTGATAACTGGCAAAAGCAGGGCTCCTGCTATCATGCCGACGATAATCGCTGTCCCGCCCACCGACATCGCGAATACATCCAGCCGCAGGTATTCGCTGATATAGGCGGCCTGGAGATTCTCGATGGGCAGCGTACATAAATTTTGCGCCACACAGATTGCGCATACCATCATCGCCAGCCGGCTGGTTTTAAAATAAGTGAATCCTTCTTTGAGAGAGTCCGCATATCCTTTCATCCGAAACCGTTGTTTTTCATTGTTCTCCTCGTTCACTTTCAGCAATAAAAGCAGCAGGCCGGAAGCCAGAAACGTCACCGCATCCACAAACAATGCGCCGCCGATTCCAATGCTGCCGATGATGATGCCGGCGCAGCCCATTCCGACCAGCTCCGAAGCTCTCCGCACTCCCTGATCCATGGAAATGGCCGCCTTATAGTTTTCCTTTTTTAAGATCTGGGGAAGGATGGCCAGCCCGTTTGGAATCCGCAGTGCCTCAATAGAGGAATTCAGGAATGTGAGGACAAGCAGATGCCACGGCTTCAACACGCCAAACAGCATGCACAGGCCGGTGAGAAAGACCACCGCTCCCCGGGCAATATCGCAGAGGACAATAACTCTTTTTTTGCGGAAATATTCCGTCAGGGCGCCGCTAAACGGCTGAAACAGAACGGTTGGAACCATATTGACGCCCAGGATTACAGACAGCCAGGCCGTGGAGCCTGTCAGCTGGTAAACCATCCAGCTGTAGGCGATCGCATCCACAGAATCCCCGAACCGGCTGATCAGATTTGCCAGAATCATGTACCGGAAATTTTTTTCATGTTTTATGATATCCGTATACGCACCCAGTTTCATGCACAATCCCTCCCGCCATAGCTGCTCAGTTCTTCCGCTTTACAGGCATGTCCTTTTGTTTTTTTCATATCCGATTCCAACCGTCGGTATCCTGCTCATAATTTATTCTTTAGCGGCCTCCATCGCCTGCACAATATCCTCGATAATATCCTCCACATTCTCAATTCCCACCGAGAACCGGATCAGATCCGGCTTTACGCCGGCCTCTATGAGCTGCTCGTCGTTCAGCTGCCGGTGGGTGTGGCTGGCGGGGTGGAGGACGGAGGTGCGGGCGTCGGCCACATGGGTGACGATGGTGCCCAGCTTTAAGCTGTCCATAAATTTGACGCAGGCCTCCCGGCCGCCTTTTAAGCCGAATACCACCACGCCGCAGGTGCCGTCGGGCATATATTTTTCTGCCAGCTTATGATAGGGGTCGCCAGGCAGGCCGGGGTAGCTGACCCAGCTGACATTTTCATTGTCCTGTAAAAATTCTGCGACCTTTTGGGCGTTCTCGCAGTGGCGGGGCACGCGAAGGTGCAGGGTTTCCAGCCCCAGGTTCAGCAGGAACGCGTCGTGAGGAGACTGGGAGGAACCTAAGTCACGCATCATCTGGGCGGTGGCTTTTGTGATAAACGCGTTCTTTCCAAACGCTTTCGTATAAATCAGGCCGTGATAGGATTCGTCAGGCGTGGTCAGGCCGGGAAACTTCTCTTTGTGGGCCTCCCAGTCAAAGTTTCCGCTGTCCACGATACAGCCGCCCAGAGAGACGGCGTGTCCATCCATATATTTGGAAGTGGAATGGGTGACGATATCCGCGCCCCATTCAAAGGGACGGCAGTTGATGGGGGTGGCAAAGGTATTGTCCACAATCAGGGGTACGCCGTGGGAGTGGGCCAGCCGGGCAAATTTTTCGATGTCCAGCACCACCAGGGCGGGGTTGGAGACGGTTTCGCCGAATACGGCTTTGGTGTTGGGGCGGAAGGCTTTTGCCAGTTCTTCTTCCGGCGCGTCAGGGTCTACTAGGGTGACTTCCACGCCCATTTTTTTCATGGTGACGGTGAACAGATTGGAAGAACCGCCGTAGATGGTGGCGGAGCTGACGATATGGTCCCCGGCGCCGGCAATGTTGAAGACCGCGTAAAAAGTGGCGGCCTGGCCGGAAGCTGTCAGCATGGCGGCATGTCCGCCCTCCAGCTCACAGATTTTCGCGGCTACCGCGTCGCAGGTGGGGTTTGCCAGCCGGGAATAAAAGTAGCCGTCTTCCTCCAGATCGAACAGCCGTCCCATCTGGCTGCTGTCTCCGTATTTGAATGTGGTGCTCTGGTAGATGGGAAGCACCCTGGCCTCACCGCTTTCAGGGGTGTAGCCGCCTTGTATGCATATAGTTTCACGACGGAATTTGTTGCTCATATGTTTGTCCTCCTATTAAAAGTTCCGGGGCATGACCGGGCTTTTGCTGATTAAAGCTTTGCTGATTTTTTAATGATTTTATATCATCTCTCCGATATAATAAAACCCTTTTGCTTCTTTCAGCCTGACGGTCACGATTTTTCCCACCAGCTCTGCGGCTCCTTCAAAATGCACCATCAGGTTGTTGCTTAACCGTCCGGTGATCATGCCAGGCTGTTTATGGTCGATGTCTTCCACCAGCGCTTCCTGGACGGTTCCGGTGTCTTTGCCGCACTGTCCGGCGGCGATGGCCTGGACTTCTTTCAGCAGCCGGTCAAACCGGTCTTTCACGATTTCCTCCGGCACCTGGTTTTCCATGGCGGCGGCGGGGGTGCCTGTCCGCTTGGAATAGATAAAGGTAAAGGCGCTGTCAAAACGGACCTGCCGCACCACGTCCATGGTTTCCAGAAAATCCTCCTCTGTCTCCCCCGGGAATCCAACGATGATATCTGTGGTCAGGGAGAGATCAGGGATTTCCCGCCGGATTTTTTTGGCCAGTGCCAGGTACTGTTCTTTGTCATACCTCCGGTTCATGATTTTTAAAATCCGGCTGCTGCCCGACTGAAGGGGCAGATGGAGGTGGCGGCAGATTTTTTTTGATTCTTTCATCGCCTGGATCAGTTCGTCGGACAGGTCTTTCGGGTGGGAGGTCATAAAGCGAATCCGGCGGATGCCCTCCACCGCTTCCACCTGTTTTAACAGCTGGGCGAAGGTGACGGGATGCTCCAGTGTCTTTCCGTAGGAATTAACATTCTGCCCCAGCAGCATTACCTCGCAGACGCCGTCTGCGGCCAGCGTTTCAATTTCCCGGATAATGTCCTCCGGCTCCCGGCTTCGCTCCCGGCCACGCACATAGGGGACAATGCAGTAGCTGCAGAAATTGTTGCAGCCATACATGATGTTCACGCCGGATTTGAAAGGGTATTTCCGCAGGGCGGGCAGATCCTCCACGATGGCGTCGGTGCTTTCCCAGATGTCCGCCACCATGTTTTTTTCCGTGGTGCAGCGGTACAGAAGCTCCGCCAGCCGGAAAATATTGTGGGTGCCGAACAGCAGGTCCACAAATCCGTAGCTGCGCCGGATTTTTTCCACCGCCGAGGGCTCCTGGATCATACAGCCGCACAGGCCGATCAGCATATGGGGATTCTTTTTTTTCAGGGCGTGGAGATAGCCCAGACGGCCGTAGACCCGCTGGTTGGCATTGTCCCTGACGGTGCAGGTATTGTAGATAACCAGGTCGGATTCCTCCTGCTCCGAGCTGACGAAGCCAATCCGTTCCAGGATGCCCAAAAGCTTTTCGGAGTCCTTGGCATTCATCTGGCAGCCGAAGGTCCGGATGCAGGCGGTCGGGAGATGGTTGTTTTTCTGTTCAAACCGCTGAACCCATTCCCGGCATTTGGCCATGAAGTAATACTGGCGTGCGGGTTCCTCGGAGGGTGGTTCCGAATTGGTATTGATCTGGTCTAAATCGATTTCATTATACATTCTATTGGCTCTTTCCTTTTTTGATATATAATTTTCAGTCCCAGTTGATAGCTTCATGTGGTATCGTACCGTTAACCGCCCTGTCTTCCCGTGCGGCTTTAAAAGCTTCTATTTTTCTCCCTTTATTAATGTTCACCCCGTCGTCTCCCTTCGCACCAGAACCGGCGTGACAATTATATGGACCGGCGCTTCCAGCGGAACCGGACGCCTTTTTTTCCGTTCCTCCATCTGCATGGACAAAAGCTTCATGGCCTCCGCCGCGATGACCGGGATCTGCTGGCCGACGGTGCTGATGGGGATGACGGCTTCCTCTGAGATCGGGGAGTTATCAAAGCCGACGATCCGGTAGGTGCCGGGGAGGGCGCCGAATTTCCGGATCAGCAGGTTCAAAAGGACATTGGCGTGGGTGTCGTTGGACATGAAAATCCCTTTCTTCTGCTCCGGATAGTTCCGCTCCAGCCCTTCGATGATCTGAAACAGCTTTTCCCGGTTTCCCTGAAAATTATTTCCCATATCCAGGGTGATCAGTTCGTGGGCCAGGCCGTTGCCCTCGCAGGTGTCAAGAAAGCCTCTGATCCGTCCGTAGGCCGGAACCCCTTCGGAAAGGGGGGCGTTGATATGGATGAACAGGTCGCAGCCGCTTTTGTGAAGCAGGCTGGTGGCCTGGACGCCGCCCATATAATTATCCGTGTTCACACTGCATATATATTCGTCCTCCCGCTCGATGGCCACCACAGGCAGGCCGTAGCCCGCCAGCTCCCGGGAGGGGATGGTGGGGCTCAGCACAATCATCCCTTCGATGTTGTAGGCGAGCAGCTCTTCAATATAGTTCCGCTCGGTGTCTTTTTTCTCATTTCCGGCGAAAACCAGGAATTTGTAGCCGTAGGTCTCATAGGTGGAAAGCAGCTGATTCAGCATTTCCGAATAGTAATGCATATACAGGTTGGGGATGATCACGCCCACAAATTCCGTCTTTCCGCTGGCCAGAATCCGGGCGATTTTGTTCTCTTTATAACCCAGCGCATCCAGCGCCTTCGCGATTTTATCCTGATTTTCTACGGGGAGGGAATCGGGGTTGTTAAAATACCGTGAAATCGTGGATTTGGAAAAATTGGTGTACGCAGCGATATCCGCATAAGTAACCTTTTTTGTTTTCATAAATTTCGGGTTCCTTTCAAAACTAAGAGTAAGTATACCAAACCCGGAAACGGAAATCAACCGGAACAAAAGCGGTTGCAAAACCGGTTTTGTAAAATATAAATAAAAAATGCGCAAAGGGTTTTGGGAAATCTTGTAATATGTGCCGAAATCTGTATAAGTCCGCAGAAGCCATTGACAAAAAAAGACGGATATATTATGATAAGGACAGTATAAAACCGGTTTCAGAACCGATTCCAAAACCGATTTTACACAAGAAACAGCAACGAACCGAACAGACCCTAAGTGCTCATAGCGATGGGAGAGTAGTTGCGGAATTATAATTTAAATCAGCAACGGATCGGACAAGCCCCGGGAGGATTTACAGACACTTCAGTGACTGTAAATTCTCCCAGATCCAGGGGGCTTGGGAGAGTAGTTGCGGAACTAAATTAGGAGGGTGAGGGAATGAGAAAAGGATTGCTGTATCTGGCAGGATTGTTCCTGGCTCTGGGCTGTCTTACGGGGTGCCGGAAAAAGGAAGTGCGCCCGGGAGACGTGGCGGGCTATGACCAGGGCGAAGCCTATCTTTCCATATGGGTTCATTCCATAGAGGATACGGAAGAGGGGCAGGCCTACAAACAGTCCGTGGAAAGCTTTAACGAGGCCTATGACGGAACCTACTTTGCCGATATTGAGTTTATCCCAAGAAATGACAGCGGAGGCGGCTACTCGGATAAGATCAATGCCTCCGTTATGGCAGGCGGGCTGCCGGATGTGCTTACGGTGGACGGGCCGAACGTGGCCGCTTATGCGGCAAACGGGATTATTCAGCCGCTGGCGGAATTGACGGAGGAAGAGCGGAGCATCTATCTGGAGTCGATTCTGGAGCAGGGAACCTACGACGGCAGCCTGTACGCCCTGGGGGTGATGGAGTCAAGCGTGGGCCTTTACTACAATAAGGATATCCTGGAAAGAGCAGGCGTAAAGGTGCCGGATGCGGATCATCCCTGGACATGGTCGGAATTTATGGACATTCTGGCGAAGGTAAAGCCGGTGACTGACGAATTAAAGGGCTATCCGCTGGATATGACATTTCCGGTAGGCGAGGCCAGCATTTATTACTATGCCCCCTTTATCTGGTCAAACGGCGGCGATCTGGTCAGCGAAGACGGGCTTGCGGTGGACGGATATTTCAATGCAAAGAGCAACGTGGAAGCCATGAACTTTTTCCGTGGCATCGTGGAGCGGGGCTATATGTCCGAGGCGCCCATCGACAAGCTGTTTGAGAGCGGGCGGGCGGCCTTTAAATTCGACGGCGCCTGGGAGGTAAATACCATTTACAACAGCTATCCGGATGTGAACCTGGGCGTGGCGCCTTATGTGGTGGGCGATCAGTGGGAGGGGCAGCGGTATACCCCCACCGGTTCCTGGGCCTTTGCGGCTTCCTCGGGCACGGAAAATATCGAAGGGGCGACGGAGCTGGTGAAATGGATGAGCGGCGTGGAAAGCGGCGTCCGCATCTGGGAGATGAGCAAAACCTTCCCCTCTACCTATGAAGCTTTTGCGCAGATCGACGTGTTTCAAACGGACGAGAATTACGGCGCGCTATATAACCAGCTGAGCAATTACGGCCATCCCCGGCCGAAGACGCCTGTTTATCCCCAGGTGAGCACGTCCTTCCAGGAGGTGCTGGAAAGTGTGGCGCTGGGCGGAAAAGACGCCCGGGCGGCAATGGATAAATCTGTAGAAAGGATTAACGGGAAGTTAGAGCGTTATACGAGATAGCTATGAGAAGAAAAAATTCGATTATGGGAATGGCCTTTTTCGGCCCCGCCCTTGTGCTGCTCACCCTGTTTTTATTCCTGCCCATGGTTCTGACCTTTGGCTTTAGTTTCACGGACTATTTTGCCCTGAATCCGGAGCTGACCCATTTTGTGGGGCTGGAAAATTATCTGAATATTTTTAAGGATGAGCTGTTTGTACAGTCATTTTTCAACACGGTAAAATTCGTTCTGATTATCGTGCCCTTACAGTGCGGCGGCGCTTTGCTTCTGGCTCTGGCCATCAACCATGCGGCTCACTGTAAAAAGTATTTCAAGGTGGCTTTTTTTGTGCCGGTGGTCATGTCCCTGGCGGTGGTGTCTACTTTGTGGATGCAGATTTACAGCCCGGAGGGCATTCTGAACACATTGCTTGGGCAGTTCGGGATCGATGCCCAGCCTTTTATCCACAGCGCGAAGCAGTCCCTGCCTTCCATTGCCATTATGAGCGTGTGGCAGGGGGTGGGCTACCAGATGATTATTTTCCTGGGCGGCCTGCAGAATATCAACCCTGCCCTTTATGAGGCGGCGGAGATGGATCATGCCACGGGCTGGCAGAAGTTTAAGGATATCACGCTGCCGGAGCTGAAGCCTTTGTGCGTGTTCGTGTTTATTACCGTCACCATCGGCGCTTTCCGTATGCTGGTGCAGCCTATGGTCATGACCGGCGGCGGCCCCGACCATTCTACATACACCATTGTGTACGATATTTATGAGACCGGTACGGTGAACTGGGAGATGGGTCTCGCCTCCACGATGGCCATCGTATTTACCATCTTTGTGGTGGTGCTGACCATTATCCAGAACGTGCTGACCAGGGATAAGGAGGGGTAAAGAAATGTTGACAAAAAAGCAAAAATGGCTAAACTGGATTCTGGTGGGATTCCTGCTGGTATTATCGGTGTTTTTCCTGTTTCCCGTGCTCTGGATGCTGGCAAATTCCTTTAAGCCGGATGCGGCGATTACGGCGGACATGAACTCTATTGCGGCATTTATCCCGCCGGCGCCAAACGGCAGCTTCTTTGAAAATTATGTTTCGATTTTGTTCAATACCAAGTTCCTGCGGTATATGGCCAACACCCTGTTTTACGCGGCGCTCCTGATTCTCCTTGGCATCGTCGTAAACGGGCTGGCGGGCTATGCCCTGGCGAAGATTAAATTCCCTTTCCGCGACCAGTGGCTTCTGATTATCATGATGCTGTTAATCGTGCCGACGGAGACGGTAATCACGATTCATTTCCTGATTATCGCAAAGGCGGGGCTTCTGAATACGGTACTGGGCTACATACTGCCTTCCATTGTAAATCCTTTTAATATTTTCCTGTTCCGGCAGGTGTTCGTCAGTCTGCCGGACGACGTATACGAAGCGGCGCAGCTGGACTTCTGCGGCCCGGTGAAATACTTTTTCACGATGGTGCTGCCGATGTCGAAGACGGTGGTGGCCACGGTCAGCGTATTTACGTTCCTGAACGTGTGGAACGATTACCTCTGGCCTTCGCTGGTATTTACCTCCAGCGACCTTCTGACGGCCCAGATCGGCTTAAATTCGATTACCTCAAATGACAATACGACGATGGGACAGACGCTGGCGGTGATTACGCTGGTTACGATTCCGGTGATTATTATTTACTCTCTGTTCTCCAAGCAGATTGTGGAAGGCGTCACATCAACAGGTTCAAAGGAAGGATGATAGCATGAGCTTTATAGAATTTAAAAATATCTGTAAGAAATATCCGGGAGCGGACAGGAATACGGTAGACGGTTTTAATCTGAATATAGAAGAAAAGGAATTTATCGCCTTTGTGGGGCCTTCCGGCTGCGGAAAGTCCACGACCCTGCGTATGGTGGCGGGGTTTGAGGAGATTACCGGAGGAGACCTGTTTATCGACGGGAAGAAGGTCAACGAGACGGCGCCGAAGGACAGGGGGATCGCCATGGTGTTCCAGAATTATGCGCTGTATCCCCATATGACGGTGGAAAAGAACATTGCCTACGGCCTGAAAAATATGGGTGTGCCGGCCGATGAGATCGAGAAGAAGGTAAACTGGGCGGTTCGCATCCTGGGGCTGGAGGAATACCGGTACAGGAAACCGAAAAATCTTTCCGGCGGCCAGAGACAGAGGGTGGCGCTGGGGCGTGCCATCGTAAAAAACCAGAAGGTGTTCCTGATGGATGAGCCGTTGTCCAATCTGGACGCGAAGCTCAGGGTCAGCATGCGGACGGAAATCAGCAAGCTGCACAGAGAGCTTGGCGCCACCACCATCTATGTCACCCATGACCAGGTGGAGGCGATGACCATGGCAGACCGGATTGTGATTATGAAGGACGGGATTGTGCAGCAGGTGGGAAAGCCGATGGAGCTGTACGAGCACCCCGTGAATCAGTTTGTGGCCGGCTTTATCGGCTCCCCCCAGATGAATTTCTTTTCCGTGGAGGTGGAAGGAAACACAGTGAAGTTCTGCGACGGAAACCGGCTTGCCCTTCCTGAGGATACGGCGAAAAAGCTGGGCGGCAGACAGGGAAGAATGGTACTGGGCATCCGGGGCGAGGATGTGAAGCTGGATGAGGAGAGCATCAGGCAGCATGAAAATAATAAGCTGGAGGCGGTCATCAGCGACACAGAGGTGATGGGAAATGAGAATAACCTGTATTTCACCTTTGGCGGAAGCCAGGCCGTGGCCAGGGTGTCCAAATATGAAGTCAGCCAGATTGGGGACAGGATTTCTTTCGTGTTCCTGCCGTCGAAAATCCATTTCTTTGATGAGGAGACGGGTGTGAATTATATGGAGGGCTAAAATCCGATGCGCTCCCGAAATCAGGAAGAATCGTGAAAAAGCGTTTTTGAGAGCGCTTATGAAAAAACGGAGGCAGTATGAGCAGAGACAGATTACATTTGAAAGCGCCGGATCACTGGATCAATGATCCCAACGGTTTTATCTATTATCAGGGGAACTATCATCTGTTTTATCAGTATTTCCCCTACGGAACCATGTGGGGAACGCCCCACTGGGGACATGCGGTCAGCAGGGATCTGGTGGACTGGGAGCATAAAGGCATCGCCCTTTTCCCCACGAAAAGAGGGGATCAGAACGGGTGCTTTTCCGGCAGCGCCGCGGAAAAGGACGGACGGCTGTACCTGGTGTATACCGGCGTCCGCTATGAGGAGGCAGACCCGGAAAATATCCATCTGTGCCTGAACAGCCGTATGGAATCTGTCCAGATGATGATTTCCTCTGCGGACGGCTTCTGTTTTGATAACTGGAACGGAAAAGAAGTGATTATTCCCCCGATTACGGATAAAAACATCGGCGACAGAACCGACACAAGAGACCCGAAAATCTGGAGGGGGAAGGATGGCTGCTATTATCTGATCCTTGGGAGTACCCGGGAGGGGAAGCAGGGCCGGGTGCTGTTTTACCGGAGCCGTGACCTCCATACCTGGACTTACGTAAACCAGGCCGCAAAAGGGCCGGCCTATGGATGGATGTGGGAGTGCCCCGACTATTTTCAGGCCAGGGGCGGGCAGGTGCTGATGCTTTCCGCCATGGGCATTCAGGTCGGGGAAGGCGCTGTGGGAAACCATACCATCTGTTTCCCGGTGGAGTTTCAGGAGGATAATTGTGAGCTTAAGATTCCCGATAACTGGCAGCTGATGGATTATGGACTGGACTTGTATGCCTCCCAGACGGCGGCGGATGAGGAAGGCCGGGCTGTGATGGTGGCATGGCTTCGGATGCCGGAGCCGGATGGGGAAGGCAGGATTGGGATGTTCTGTTCGCCCCGGGTGGCGGAGGTGGAGGACGGCCATATTTATTTCCGCATCCATCCCAATATCAGGAAAGCTTATTCGAGAGAAATTTCAGCTCCCTCCCAGGCAGATCCGGCCGGGTATATGGCTTCCTTTGCTCTTGAGGAAGGGGAAGAGGTGGATATCGGCGAGTTTCGGATCGGAAGAAAGGGAAACCGGATTTACACAGATCGGAGCGCCGTCTTCCCTGCGGGCGAGGACTGCCGCCTGGTGTCAGAAACGCCGGAAGTGAAAGACGGGTTCCGAGTGGAGGTGCTGGTGGATCGGAATATGGTGGAAGTCTTTGTCAATGACGGGGAATATGTGATTACCAACGCAGTGTATGGGCTGGGGCATAGCGTCGCCGGAAACGGGGCGGGGAATGTCCGGCTGTATACGGTGGAAGCGGAGTGACAGGCAGGGAGAGTGTAACGGGAGTCTGGATTCAGAGAAAACCTTCGGTGTTTGGCGCCGGGGGTTTTTATTCTGTTAAAGGCGAATGACGGAGGCATCCTGTTGTGGGCGGATGGATCAGATAATGTTGCTTGATTCGGAAAAATCCATACTTGCCACACTTTTGAATCGGTGTTAAAATAAGAAGGAATCACGCAAAGCGGGCGGCGTTTGGTGGCCGAAGCCTTTGCGGAACTTTAAATAGTACGGTTAGGAGAGAGTTAAGTATGTCAGGACATTCTAAATTCGCGAATATCAAGCATAAGAAAGAGAAAAACGACGCCGCGAAGGGAAAGATTTTCACGATTATCGGCAGAGAGATCGCGGTAGCCGTAAAAGAGGGCGGAGCAGACCCGGCCAACAACAGCAGGCTGCGGGATGTAATCGCCAAAGCGAAAGCCAATAATATGCCCAATGACACCATCGACCGGGGCATCAAAAAAGCGGCCGGCGATATGGGCAGCGTAAATTATGAAGTGGTTACGTATGAGGGCTACGGTCCTAACGGCGTGGCAATTATCGTAGACGCCTTAACGGACAATAAAAACAGAACCGCCTCCAACGTGCGCAACGCCTTTACCAAAGGCGGCGGCAATGTGGGAACCCAGGGCTGTGTGTCCTTCATGTTCGACAAAAAGGGACAGATTATCATAGACAAGGAAGAATGTGAGATGGACGCCGACAGCCTGATGATGGCGGCGCTGGACGCAGGCGCGGAGGATTTCTCTGAGGAGGAGGACAGCTACGAGGTGCTGACAGCCCCCGATGATTTCAGCGTGGTCAGAGAAGCTCTGGAGAAAGAGGGTATCCCCATGGCAAGCGCCGAGGTGACGATGATTCCCCAGACCTGGGTGGAGCTGACCGACGAGACGGACATTAAAAACATTAACAAGACGCTGGACTTGCTGGATGAGGACGACGATGTGCAGCAGGTGTACCATAACTGGGACGAGTAGGCCTTTCATTTGCAGCGTCTGTCAATTTAGCCGTAGGGTTATGGCATATTTTAAAAATAAATGATGTTTTCACCATAGAGGGGGAGCCGATGATTGAGGTTCCCCTTTATGATTACGAAGTACCCAGCAAAACGCGCCAGTGCCGGGGAGTATGCTCCGCAATACCCAAGGGTATGCTTTGCGATGACGCGTTTTGTCGGATTTTTCAGTTCCGGAACAGTCGGTTATGAGGGAGGCCCGGGGATGGATTACAGAATATTGGTTGCGGAGGATGACGAAGGCTTAAATCAGGGAATCCGTCTGGCACTGCAAAAGGACGGGGTTCTTTTTGACGCTGCCTATACATTGGAGGAAGCCCGCAGGCTCTGGCAGGAGGGAAAGCCGGATATGGTTCTTCTGGACGTAAATTTTCCCGATGGGAGCGGTTTTGCGTTTTTGCGCCAGATCCGCCAGTCTTCCGATCTTCCGGTGCTGATGATCACGGCCAACGATATGGAGACGGACGAGGTGACAGGGCTGACATTGGGAGCGGACGATTATATCACGAAACCATTCAGCCTGATGGCGCTCAGAGCCAGGGTGGAGAATATCCGGAAACGTACGGAAAAAGCCGGGACAAAGGTGTACGAAGCGGAGGGCTATCGCTTCGATTTTGAAAAGCTGCGGTTTTATGCGGACGGCAGGGAGATAAATTTAAGCGCCCCGGAGCAGAAGCTGTTGAAGCTGTTTGTGACCCATCCGGGACAGACGCTGCCCCGGGAGATGCTGGCGGAACATATATGGCTCGACGGTACGGATTATGTGGATGAGAATGCTCTGTCGGTCACGGTCAGCAGGTTACGGAAGAAACTGGAAATCACAGGGAAAGAAAGCCCTGTCCATACGGTATACGGGGTGGGGTATTCGTGGAATCAAAGCATAGGGGAACTTTAAATTTAAGAAAGGATCGGAAATGTGCTGAGAGGAAATAAAGTTGTCGCCCGGCTGGATGAAATGCTGACAGATGCCATAAACGGTTCTTTTATTGAGTCTGTCTATGACGAGACAGAGCTTTCCCGGCTGGAAAGCAAATTCCGGCAGTATCTGACGGCGAAGGAAATGTCGGAAGAAAAGGTGCGTGCGGAGCGAAAGGCTATAAAAGAGCTGGTGACGGATATCTCCCACCAGACAAAAACGCCCATAGCGAATATCTGTCTATACACCCAGTTATTAGAGGAAATCAGTCCCCCGGACATGCTGCCCTATGTGGAACAGATTCGTATGCAGGCGGAGAAGCTGGAGTTTCTGATTCAGGCGCTTACCAAAATATCCAGGCTGGAAAGCGATATGATCAGATTGCAGCCAAAGGCGCAGCCGGTATCCCTGCTGGTCAGGAAAGCCGTCAGGGAAATGCAGGGGAGGGCGGAGATAAAAAATATTATGATAAATGTGGAACCTATGTCATTTATGGAATATGAGGAAGATATAGGATGTGGAAAAGATATAGATCATAGAAAAGATGTAGACCATATAAAAGCTATAGATCATGCGGAAAAGACAGTTTATACAAAAAATATAGAACATGCAGCGGACAGTGAAGAACTCTGCGCCATATACGATGCCCGCTGGACCGGCGAGGCATTAGGGAATCTGCTGGATAACAGTGTAAAATATTCTCCGGAAGGCAGCAGGATCAGGGTTTCCGTAAAGGTCTTGGAACTGTTTGTCCGGATCAGCGTGGAGGACGAGGGGCCGGGGATTCCTGTGGAGGAACGGGCACAGATATTTGAGCGCTTTCATCGTGGAAAAAATGCTGCCCGGGAGGAAGGGAACGGCGTGGGGCTTTATCTTACCCGTATGATCCTGCAAAGAGAACGGGGATATGTCAAGGTGTCTTCCGGCCAAAAGGGCGGGAGCTGTTTCCATCTGTATCTGCCAAAAGCGTGAGTGCAGTGAAATGCATGAATTGCCCTGTAAAACACAATTCTTGCAAAACTGTTAGATTTCAGAAAGGCTCTGGAAAGAAAGATTTGCTATGCTATGTAATGAAAAGAGTTTGCTAAAACAGAGTGATCTCAGAAAAAGTTTGATATAAAATGTTTTTGAGGGTACTCTGATGACGTACAGGAGGGCAATATGGAAATCTTGAGAACAGAGCAGCTTAAAAAGTATTACGGCGAGGGTGAGACCTGCGTGAAAGCGCTGGACGGCATCGATTTTGCCGTGGACAAAGGGGAGTTTGTATCGATTATCGGAACCTCCGGCAGCGGGAAATCCACCCTGTTAAATATGCTGGGCGGACTGGACCGGCCTACTTCTGGGACGGTGACAGTGGACGGGAAAAATATTTTTTCTTTGAAGGAGGAGGCGCTGACCATATTCCGCAGACGGAAGATCGGCTTTGTATTTCAAAGCTATAACCTGGTGCCGGTGCTGAATGTCTATGAAAATATTGTCCTGCCCATCGAGCTGGACGGCAACCGGGTGGACAGGAAGTTTGTAAGCAGTGTAATCGAGACGCTGGGCCTGGAGCAGAAACTATACGCTCTGCCCTCCCAGCTTTCCGGCGGCCAGCAGCAGCGGGTGGCTATCGCCAGGGCGCTTGCCTCAAAGCCGGCTATCATCCTGGCCGACGAGCCTACCGGAAACCTGGATTCGGCCACCAGCCAGGATGTGCTGGGGCTTTTAAAGGTGACAGGGGAGCGTTTCGGGCAGACCATCGTAATGATTACCCATAATGAGGAAATCGCCCAGATGGCAGACCGGATTGTCCATATCGAGGACGGCAGGATCGTGGCGCCCGCAAAAGGGGGTGGCCGCCATGCGTAACGTGAGAAACAATCAGGCGGTAAAACGGCTGTCTGCCAAAAGCTTTCAGGCCAGCCGGACACGGAATATCATAGCGGCCGCTGCCATTGCCCTGACCGCTATTCTCTTTACGGCGGTGTTTACGGTGGGGCTTGGGCTGATCGAGGATACCCAGCGCGGTTATATGCTGCAGGCGGGCGGCGATGCCCATGGCGTGATCAAGAAGCTGAGTCAGGAACAGTATAATATTTTAAAGGAACATCCCTCCATCGTGGAATGCGGCAGGGATATTGTGGTGTCCTATTCCGTGGATAATCCGGAATTTTTAAAGCGCCGTGTGGAGATGCACTGCCTGGACCGGAACCTGTATCCCCACTGGTTTATCGAGATTGAAGAGGGGAAAGCGCCGGAGGCTGAGGACGAAATCCTGCTTGACCGGAAGTCGTTGGAGCTGATGGGAGTGGAACCGAAGGCCGGATGCCAGGTGACTTTTGACATGTGCCTCCATCCTGGAAGCGCGCCGGTAAAGCGTACGTTTCAGGTCAGCGGCGTGATCAAATCTTCGACGGCCATGAACACAGGCTTTGCCATCGTCTCCCCGGCCTACCTGGAGGCTTATGCCGGGGAGCTGAACCGGGCGCCGGAGGCCGACGGGGAGATGTTTTACGGCTACACAGGGAAAATCTCCATGCATGTGATATTTTCCAATTCCAGGAATATACAGGAGAAGCTGAATAAAATTATAACGGACAGCGGATTTACTCTGGATATGGCGTCCGGGGATTATATTGACTCCAATGCCAACTGGGCCTATCTGTCGGAGAGCGCTGAGGGTGATATCGGGACGATGGCCGGGGTGGGCGCGGCGGTGGTTCTGATTATGGTGACGGGATATCTGATTATCTATAATATTTTTCAGATTTCCGTGATCCGGGATATCCGCTATTACGGCCTTTTGAAAACCATTGGCACCACCGGGCGGCAGATCAAACGGATTCTGCGCAGGCAGGCTTTCCGGCTCTGTATGCTGGGAACTCCCGCAGGGCTGGTTCTGGGATATTTCGCGGGAAGATTTTTGCTCCCGGTGATTCTGGCGGCGGGGAAGCTCCCGGATTATGAGAGCGTTGCTGTTTCGCCAAAGCCCTGGATTTTTATCGGCGCGGCGCTGTTCACGGCGGTTACGGTGCTGATTTCAGAGTGGAAGCCGGGCAGGATCGCCGCACGGGTTTCCCCGGTGGAGGCGCTTAAGATTACGGAGCATGGGAAAAAGTATAAGCGGGTGAAAAAGACCACGGACGGCGGGAAAATTCTCAGGATGGCATTTTCCAATCTGGGGAGGAACAAGGCAAGAACGGCGGTGGTGCTTTGCTCTTTGTCCCTTACCGTGGTGTTGATGAACAGCGTCTATACCGTTACCGGCTCCATTGACAGGGAAGGGTTCCTGTCGAAAATGATCCTCTGCGAGGATATCATAGGAAACACAGCGGTCTGGAACTATAATTACCGTCCCTTTGACGAGGAAACGGTGGTGGAGCAGGCTCTTTCGGAAAGCTTTATTTCGGCCTGTAAGGAGCAGGACAGCTTCGCCGACGGCGGCAGAATCTATATGGTGGAAAACGGCCAGGTTAGTATGCCGGTGGAGAGCTGGGAGATACCGGACTATATTACAAAAAACGAAGACGGCGTTCCGGGGGATTTCTGGCCGGGCGCTGAGAATGGCTTTATTCCCTACGCCGGTTATGATTACGGCGCTTACCTGGTATCCGTGCATGGGATCGAGCCTTTTGTCCTCTCTAAAATGACGGTGACGGAAGGGGAGACAGACCCGCAGGCGATCTGGGAGAAGCTTGAGACAGGCGATTACCTGCTTTACGCTGCGGATGTGGATGACGACAGCAGGGTGATTGAGACGGAGGTCAAGCACCATGCAGGAGATAAGATTACCCTGCGGTACGAAAGCGGCAGGGAAAAGGAGTATGAGATCGTCTCGGTGGTAAAGGGGCATATGTACAGCCTGACCAACCGGATCAGCAGCAATTTTTCCTATTATGTGTCGGCGGAGGAATTTCAGGAAAACCTTTCGGACGCGTACCTGATGAGTTTTCTGCTTGACACGAAGGAAGGACGTCAGGCGGAGATGGAGGAATTTTTAAAGGATTATACCGGAAATGTGGAGCCTGTCATGTCCTATGAGTCGAGAACCACCTATGAGGGAAGCTTTAACCGGATTCTCGGTATGATCACCGTGGTGGGAGCAGGGCTTGCGGCGATGGTCGGGCTGATCGGCATGCTGAATTTCATCAATGTGATGGTGACAAGCGTGGCCACGAGAAAGCGGGAATTTGCCATGATGGAGGCCATCGGCATGACGAAGGGGCAGCTTGCCGGGATGCTGACGGCGGAAGGGATGTTTTACGCCGTTCTGACGATTTTGCTTTCCGCCTTCCTTGCGGTGCTGTTTTCCCTGACCGCGATCCGGGGCGTGGCAGGCGGCGTCTGGTTTATGCGGTACCGGTTTACATTGCTGCCCCTGGCTGCGGCTTGCCCGGTTCTGCTTCTGTTCGGGGCGCTGGTGCCGAAGGCGGTGTACGGGCTGCAAAGGAAAGGGAGTATTGTGGAGGAGTTGAGGGAGTAGAAAAGGCGGAGAGCATGATATTTTAATATAAATTTCCTGAAATAAACAAAATTTCCTGAAAACCTATTTTAAATTCCTTATATTTCTGTTAATATAAATATGAAAAAAAGCGGTTCTCCTCCCGAGGCTTAAATATGGTAAGTGTCCGGAAACAGACGCTGCGTGTTCATGGCGACGGGAGGAGATCCGCAGGGTTATGGCAGGTATTTCGGGGAGGAATTTATGGAATTGATTACAAGGGCGACAGTTTTTGCCGCGAAGGCCCATGACGGCGCTAGACGGAAGGGAAGCGGGATGCCTTATATACTCCATCCGATGGAGGCGGCCTGTATTGTGTCGGCCATGACGAGGCGGTCGGATCTGATCGCGGCGGCGATGCTTCACGATGTGCTGGAGGATACGCCGGTCACTTATGAGGAGCTTCGGGAAGAATTCGGGAAAAAAATCGCGGATATCGTCCAGATGGAGACGGAGGATAAAACAAAGTCCTGGCAGGAGCGCAAAGGGAGGACCATCGAGAAGCTTCCGTTCAGGGACGACAGCGTTAAAATGGTTACGCTGGGGGATAAGCTGAGCAATATGCGGGCCACATATTTTGACTATAAAATCATAGGCGATCAGATATGGCAGCGTTTTCGTGTGACGGACAAGAAGCTGCATGCCTGGTATTATCACGGGCTTCTGAAAGGGTTTGAGAGTCTGCGGGGACTGGAGGCCTTCGCGGAGTTTGAGGAGCTGGTGTTGAAAGTGTTTGGGGATGTTGAGGATGAGATCAAAAAAATCGAGTAAAATATAAAAATTTCTCTTGCCAAACGCGTTTGGTTGTGGTAATATATTCTCCGTCAGGTTTTGGCAGGAGGAATATGCGCCGAAAACGGCTCCGATTGCCGCAGGGAGAAGGCTCCATGGTCAAGCGGTTAAGACATCGCCCTTTCACGGCGGTAACGGGGGTTCGATTCCCCCTGGAGTCATTGATATGCCGATGTGGCTCAATTGGCAGAGCAGCTGATTTGTAATCAGCAGGTTATCGGTTCGAGTCCGATCATCGGCTTTTTTCTTTTCCTGAATCACAGGAAAGGGTATCTTATATTATGGACCTTTAGCTCAGTTGGTTAGAGCACCCGGCTCATAACCGGTCGGTCCTGGGTTCGAGTCCCCGAAGGTCCACTAACCATTTCAGCAAAAAGGTAAGTAAAAGAAAACGTAAATATTGTCATGTATGATGGCCCAGTGGCTCAGTTGGTTAGAGCGCCGCCCTGTCACGGCGGAGGTCGAGGGTTCGAGTCCCTTCTGGGTCGTTGCGGGAAAGCTATTGCGGACAGCTTTCCTGTTCAGCCATAGGGGGTCTTAGCTCAGCTGGGAGAGCATCTGCCTTACAAGCAGAGGGTCATAGGTTCGAGCCCTATAGGCCCCAGGAAGCCGGCGTGGCGGAACTGGCAGACGCACAGGACTTA
>CAJTTU010000066.1:0-17727 GCA_910579325.1 uncultured Lachnospiraceae bacterium
ATCTGTTTTTCCTCCGTCCTGATTTGATACAAAATGTATCACACGGTTATGAAATAGTCAACACCTGTAGGATTCAAAAACCCATAGCGCCATGATATGATACTGAAAGAAACCACTTACAGAGCGCTCTATCGTTCTCATTGCATTTGAGAACTCCCACAAATCAAACGAGGTGAACAGCAATGAACGCAAGAGAAAACTATCTGGCACTTTTAAATCACGAAAAACCGGATTATATTCCCAATGTTTTTGCGGAGATCTGCGTCTGCGGCGGCGAAGGGGAAACCTTTGAAAACGGGCCGGCCGGCGGCGGCGAAGATGGCTTCGGCTGCCGCTGGCATGCCACAAAGTCCACGAACGGCCAGCCGGTCCCGGAGCCCAATTATATCGTACTGGAAGATGTGACGGCGTGGAAGGACATCGTAAAATTTCCTGACCTGGATCGATTCGACTGGAAAGCCATGGCCGAAAGTCAGACAGCAGGTTTTAACCGGAATGAGCAGGTGATGGAATATCATTCCTGGAATTCCCAGTTTTTACGTCTGACGCATCTGATGGACTTCGAAAACGGGCTGTGCGCTTTATATGAAGAGCCGGAAGCCTGCTTTGATTTAATGAGCGCCATTACGGACTATAAAATCCGAATTATCGAACGGGCCCATGATTATTTTAAACCGGACGTGTTTGTGAATTATGACGACGTCGCGACAGAACGAAGCCTGTTTGTTTCCAGAAAAACTTACCAGGAATTGATTAAACCCCATCATAAGCGAATGAATGACGCGGCAAAAGCTTACGGCATGATTCCGGTGCAGCATTGCTGCGGTTACTACCAGGATATCATAGAAGATTTTATCGACGAGGGCGCCGCGGCATGGCAGGCCGCACAGCCCTCCAATGATATCGAGTGGATTATCAAAACTTACGGCGATCGGATCTCCGTGATCGGCGGCTATGATACCCAGGGACTTCCGGGACAGCCCACGGCAACGGCAGAACAGATTATCGCCGAAGTGACCCGCTGTATGAATACATATGGAAAATACGGAAGAAGCTACGGATTTTTCGGCTTTTTGCTGGAGGATGCCGACGATCAGGAAGCCGTGATAAAAACGGAGCTCCTGATGTCGGAAGCGACCAGACAGGGGTATGCGGCGCTGGCAAAATAATGAATTGACCGAAATATGCCCTAAAGGCAATCATAAGAACAGTGATCTGCTAAAAAGGAGAAAAGGTGGGAGAATGATAAATGGATTATGGGCGGGAATACCGCTTTTGATATTGATCATCGGAGCCTTACTGACCAAAAGGGTTATTGAATCCGCTGTCATATCTTCTATTGCAGCCGTAGCCATGCTGGACGGCGCGCATTTTGTTCCGGCATATATCGAAAAGATGTACGCGGTTTTGACAAACCCTTCCTTTCAGCTTTTGATTCTGGTTGCGGTCGGTTTTGCCGGACTGTCCGGAATACTGGAAAAATCCGGAGCCATGTACGGATTCAGAAAAAAGATGGAAAGAATCTGTAAAACAAAAAAGAGTACGGGGTTTTTTACATGGCTTCTGGGAGGACTGATTTTTATCGACGATTATCTGAACGCGCTGGCGGTATCCGCTTCGATGAAAGGGATTTCCGATGCGAAAAGAATTCCAAGAGAACATCTGGCATATACGGTCAATTGCATGGGCGCCTGCGTCTGTGTTCTGATCCCCGTATCAAGCTGGTCTGCTTTCGCGGTCGGATGTATGGCGGAGCAGAATCTGAGCTTTGCAGCTTATCTGCATGCCATTCCTTATATGTTTTATCCAATCGTGGCCATTATTTTAAGCCTGCTGCTGACTCAGGAAAAATTTCCATTGCTTGGCCGATTGAAACAGGCCTACCTCCGGGTAGAAGGAGGAGGCCCCGTATTGGATACGGCAGACCCCCGGCCGAAAACATCCGATTCTGAAATACCTTCGTCAAGCTATCTGAATTTTCTGCTTCCGATGGCGGCGCTGGTAGCCGGTGTTCTGCTGTTCGATCAGGATATCCTGGCAGGAATTCTGTGCGCGGCGGCTGTACTGCTGATTCTGGTACTGACACAGCATCTGATGAAAGTCACCGTATTTTTTGACCTGTTTCTTGAAAGCGGAGCGTCTATGACGCCGCTGCTGATTATCATTTTTTTCGCTTTTATTATGGAAATGTCTGCCGACGAAATGGGATTTACCACGGCGATCTCCACCGTACTGTGCCGCGCGGTCCCTGCCTGGCTGATTCCCGCGCTGGCTTTTTTAAGCACCGCCGGCATCACCTTTTTTGCGGCATCCTTCTGGGCCATGATAGTAATCGCTTTTCCCATCTTTCTGCCGATGGCGGCACAGGCCGGGATCGATCCCTCAATTATCATCGGGGCCGTTATGTCGGGAGTCGCGCTGGGCAGCCAGGCCTGTCTGTATTCCGACGCCATATTTATGGTCAGCGCCGGCACGGATGTTCCCAACGACGTGCAGTTTAAAACCGCGCTGCCTTATGTCGGCATCGGCGTATGTGTCGCCTCCGCCGCTTTCTTACTGGCAGGCATATTACATTAAAAAGACAAAATGAGGAGGTATTATCATGCTGACAAAAAGACAGAATCCTTTAGAGACAATCCAGGGCGGGAACCCGGATCGGTTTGTCAATCAGTTCGAATTTATGGAGCTGCTGGACCATGATCCCTTTACCGTAGTTGATCCCTTTCCGGAATACGGTCAGGAAGGACTTGTGAACGCATGGGGCGTTACCCTGTCCTGGCCTGTCGGAACGCCCGGACCCTTTCCGGTACATGACGCCGCCCATAAAGTGCTTCCCGACATCACCAGATGGAAGGAAGTTGTAAAGGCTCCCAGCCTTCAGTTTTCCGACGAATTGTGAGAAGCTGCGGTCAGGGAGGCCGAGGCAGTAGACAGAAACGAAAAATTCGTGGCGGCCTTTCTTGCGCCCGGGCTTTTCGAACGGCTTCATTATCTGATGGGAATGGAAGACGCGCTGATCAATTTTTACGAAGAGCCTGAACATATGCACGATTTAATCCGCTATCAGACAGACTGGGAAATGCAATACGCACAGATGCTGTGCGAGAACCTGCATCCGGACGCCCTTTACCACCATGACGACTGGGGAAGCCAGCTTTCCACCTTTATTTCCCCGGAAATGTTTGAGGAATTTTTGCTAGAGCCCTATAAAGAACTGTACGGATTTTATAAGTCTCACGGTGTGGAACTGATTGTACATCACTCGGATTCCTATGCGGCAACGCTGGTTCCCTATATGATTGAAATGGGGGTCGATATCTGGCAGGGCGTTATGACCAGCAACAATCTGCCGGAGCTTTTAAAGCGATACGGCGGAAAAATTTCTTTTATGGGCGGTATCGATTCTGCCAGCGTGGATCATCCGGGCTGGACAAGAGAGGAAGTACACAGGGAAGTCTGGCGGGCCTGTTCGGAATATGGAAAACACTATTTTATTCCCGGCGCGTCTCAGGGCTCTCCCTTCTCTACATTCGAAGGCGTTTATGAAGCGTTGACGGAAGAAATCGACATGGCAGGCAGAGAACTGTTCCGGCAAATCGGATAAAATTCAAAGAAAGAATATGAGGACAAAAAACTATGACAATCAATGGAAAAACTTATACAAAACTGCGGGTATTATTCATTCTGGCCGCGCTGTTTTTATCTTCCATGTGTACGATTGGAGATATGGCAGTCGTCCCGATCTTCGGTAATCTTTACAGCGTTTTTCCCCAGGTGAATCTGGTAAACGCCATTGTCAGTATGCCGAGTCTCGTGGGAATACCATTTTGTTTTATCGGCGGTATCCTGTGCGACAAATCCAATAAAAAGTATGTCATGACAGTGGGATTTGCCTTGTTTACCATCTCCGCGGTATTCGGATGTGCGGTGGAAAATGTATATTATATGCTGATTATGCGGAATATCGCAACCGGAGTGGCATGGGGACTGACCAGCTCCGCCGCCGTAAGTATTATCGCGGAAATGTTCGTGGACGAAAAAACAAGAGGAACCGTTAACGGATTATACAACAGCATTATGACGCTGATCGGCGCGACGATGAGCATGGTATCGGGGATTATGGCGGTTTCCGGCTGGCAGAACGCTTTCCGGACATATCTTCCGGCGATTCCTGTTCTGATTCTGCTGATTCTGTTCCTGCCGAGCCTGCCCGCGAAAAAGGAAATTTCCGTCCCTGCAAGTAAAGAAAAGGAACTGAACACGGAAAACAGCAAATCCCTGAACTGGTTAATACCGCTGCTGCCTCTTTTACTTCAGATTTTTTTCATCGGCGCATGCTATTATGTGATCGCTTTCATGATTTCTGTCTATGTAGCCGATACGGGCATTGGCAATGAAGCCTTTACCGGCTCATTGGCTTCCATCGGAACCATATGTTCCTGCATCGCCAGCGCAACCTTTGGCTTCATTTATAAAAAGCTGAACAAAGCCACCCCGCTTCCTTCTTTCGCGGTAATCGGCGCCGGATTTCTAGTTATGGCGGCATTTCCGTCGAAAGCAGTGGCGCTGGCAGCCTGCGGCATTATGGGTGCGGCCTGGGGAATTTTTTATTCTTTCAGCGTTACGGAATGTACGGTTGTCGTGCCGGAAGAAAAACAGGGAATTGCCATAGGAATTGTCGGCGCCTTTATCGGCCTGGCCTCTTTCCTCTGCAGTTATCTGGTGACAGGGCCGCAGGCTGTTATGGGCGTAACCAGCGTTCTGCCGGTATTCACTTTATTGGGATTTGTTGCTCTGACGGTATTTGTTATCAGTACGGTTATAGTTCTGTCTAAAAGAAAGAAATAGATATTCGCGGAAAACGTAAAAAAATTTAAAAAAGGCCCTCTCGTCCGTAATCACATGTATCGGATGAGAGGGCTTTTGCGCATTTTTTCGTTTTTTTAATTCTTATTAGGCAATACCGCCGAGATCGCCCCTGCGAAGCCGCTGATCGGCATGGTCTGCAATACGATATGCCCTGGGCCGGTCACCACGGTGTTAAACAGCCCTTCACCGCCGAACAGCGCGTTTTTCACGCCCTTGACACTTTTAATATCAATGGAACAGGTAGCGTCTATCATGGCCAGATTTCCGGTATCCACGATCATCTGCTGGCCAGGGCCTAAATCATACTCCACGGCGGAGCCGTCGATCTCCAGAAAAACCATGCCGTGGCCAGACAGCTTCTGCATGATAAAGCCCTCGCCGCCGAAGAAACCCGCTCCCACCTTCTTCTGGAAGAAGACAGACAGCTCCACGCCTTCCTCCGCCGCCAGGAACGCGGACTTCTGGGCGATCACCGGCCGGTCCGGCGTAATCTCCACCGCCCGGATCGCGCCGGGAAAGCTGGAAGCAAAAGCAATCATCCCGGGGCCGCCCTGGGCCGTGTAAATATTCTGGAACATGGATTCGCCGGAGAACATCCGTCCGAAAGCCTTTCCGATGCCGCCTGCCGAGGTCTGCATCTCCATATTCGGGTTCATCCACACCATGGAGCCTTTCTCCGTAATCATGCTCTCCCCGGCGCTTAAGTCACAGATGACCACCGGCATGGGTTCCCCTGTAATTTTGTACTGCATCTATTTTTCCTGCCTTTCTTTTTTCCCCATATTACTACAAAGCGGGGGTGCTGTCAATTCTGTTTATTCCCGCATGCAAGCGGTACAAACAGGTAAAAAGAGATTTCCATTTTTTGACAATCCCTGGTCTATGGTTATGTTTTTTTATTACGGTTTTCCGCCGCCTGCTAACGGCGGACTCTGATATAATTTCCGCTCGATTTCTTTCCGCACAATATCAATTTCGGCTTCCGCCGCCGTTACGCCGCCGCTTTTTAAAGCACGCTCGATTCTTTCCACCAGTGATAACTGATCAAAAAGGATCGCATTTAATTCTTTTTCATTTGTTGGCATATTATTTCACCTCCTTCTTTTATCCGGAAAGTGTTTTTTTATGCCAAAATTATATCATAAATTATTTTCCGTTTCAATCTCAAGATGATAACGGCCACTCCCACTTTTCGAAAATCAACCGTTATAAAAGAGTATCCCAAGTTCGCGCAATGACTTAAAGGACACCCTCTGGTTCCTGCGATATTATATATTATTTTTCACCGCAAAAATATTTCCGGCTATATTCATAGCAATACTCAGACAGCTTCGGATGAAGGTTCATAAAATAAGGAGTGGCGCCGTTGAAAAACGGTTTTTCCTTCATATGCGCTCCATATTTTTCGACATACGCCTTGACTGCCTGCATACATTCTTCATCGCTCATGGCGGGCGGGAAATCCGTATCAATACCAAACATGATCTTATCGCCATATTCTTCCCAGTATTTCGCGACGTCATTACAACGTGCCTGCGGTTCCCACATATCCACGCCACATTCAATCATAATCGGGATGTTTGTCGCATTGTGGCCGCAACTATGCAGTTCAAATTTCAGGCCATTGTTATGCGCGCAGTCCACAACACGTTTCAGATAAGGCGCAATCATTTCACGGATCGTATCCGGGCTTAACATACTTGCCCGCTCCGATCCCCAGTCATCATGAAAAAAGATTTCGTCAATGTTGTAATATTTAGCCGCATTGGCAACGATTTTCTTATACACAACGGTAAGTTTATCAAAAAAACTATGGATATAAGGTTTATAGTCATCGTCAATCAGCTCGACGGTGGCTTCGGCAACCCCCAGGAAGGAAATCAGACGCTCAAAATATCCGCAGAGCATCCAGAAACAGATCCATGATCCGTCGTTGACATATGCTTTGTTGAGCTCGGCATTTTTTTCCCAGTCCCGGTATTGATCCTGGCATAAAGGGATCACAGCTTGTACCGGACACACCGGGTAAAAAGTACTATAACCGATGCGGACATGCTGTCGATTCCTTTTTCTGTGAATTTAACGGACTGGAGATATATGCTGGTAAACGACCAGCACCCTCTGGCCGAATCCTATCAGCCGGAACTGGCAGAGACCAGAAACGGAAAACAGGTACATAAAAAAATCAGAGCATCCCTGGAGGTAATGCTGGATGATGCCAAAAAAGAAGATCTGGATATCATCATCTGTTCCGCTTACCGGGATTACGAGCATCAGGCCCGGCTGGTGGAGGAATCCATGGAAAAGCTGATGTGAAAAGGGCACAATTACGCAGAAGCCCACTGGCAGACCAAACTGAATCTGGCGCTGGTGGGAACCAGCGAGCATCATACCGGCCTGGCCATAGATCTGGTGGGAACCGGCTATCAGACGCTGGATGAAAAACAGGCCGATACGCCGGAAGCCAAGTGGCTGGCGGAGCATGCCCATGAATACGGGTTTATCCTGCGCTACCCCGAAGGCAAAGAACAAATTACTGGCATTATTTATGAATCCTGGCATTTCCGCTATGTAGGCAGAACGGCGGCAGCTTTTATAACAGAGAATCAGCTGTGCCTGGAAGAATTTATCGAGCTGGCAAAAGAACAGAACCGAAAAAAGGAGCCATGATTTCAATCATGGCTCCTTTTCATATGTGATTTCTTCAATCATATGGACGATTTTTATATGACCGCACTAATCTTCCAATCCGTCCTGCGCGTCTTTTAAAAGTTCGTCGATAATCCTCTTAACTTCTGCCTGATCGCCTGCTTCATTCGCTTTTTTCAATGCTTTCAGCTGTCTGATTAACTGCCTCAAATAGCTCTTAAACAACGGCATACCATCATCTCCTTTTTTACAAATCCGACAAAACGTGCCACCGCTGGGTACTTCGTAATGCAAAAATATGGACAACAACCTGCCGTCCATATCCCTGTGACTACCCATTTATGTATCTGACATGGAAGCAATGGGGCTCGAACCCATGACCTCTCGCGTGTGAGGCGAACGCTCATCCCAGCTGAGCTATGCTTCCTTTATTCCGGCATCCCGCAGATATACGGGATGCCGGAGCTTTAAACTATACTCATTATAACACTTTTCCCGGAAAAAGCAACTGCCAATTACAATTTTACAATCGCCTTTCCTGCTGCGGCTGTGTTCAGCGGCTGATTACATCATTCCGCCCATGCCGGGGTTTGCTGCCATCGGCGGTTCGGGCTCCTTGATAATCGCCACTACGGACTCGGTGGTAAGCAGAGTGGAAGCAACGCTGGTAGCGTTCTGCAGGGCGCTTCTGGTAACCTTCGCAGGATCCAGGATACCCTTATCTACCATGTTTACATACTCCTCGCTCAGCACGTCGAAGCCTACGCCTGCATCAGACTCTCTCACCTTATTGATGATCACGGAGCCTTCCAGGCCTGCGTTCGCGGAAATATGGAACAGAGGGGACTCCAGAGCTTTCAGCACCAGCTGAGCGCCGGTCTTCTCGTCGCCTTCCAGCGTATCGGCCAGTACCGCAACCTTCTTAGCCGCATGGATATAAGCAGAACCGCCGCCTGCAACGATACCCTCTTCCACTGCTGCCTTGGTGGCTGCCAGAGCGTCTTCCATACGAAGCTTGTGCTCTTTCATCTCAGTCTCGGTGGCTGCGCCCACACGGATTACGGCTACGCCGCCTGCCAGCTTCGCCAGTCTCTCCTGTAATTTCTCTTTGTCATACTCGGAAGAAGTCTCCTCCAAAGTCGCTCTGATCTGCGCGATTCTGTCAGAGATGGCCTGCTGTGTACCTTCGCCGTCCACGATGATCGTGCTTTCCTTCTGTACCTTAACGGATTTCGCACGGCCCAGCATATCCATCGTCGCTTCCTTCAGCTCATAGCCCAGCTCGGAGGAAATCACGGTACCGCCTGTCAGCACGGCGATATCCTGCAGCATCTCTTTTCTCCTGTCGCCGTAGCCGGGAGCCTTAACGCCCACAACGGTGAAGGTACCGCGCAGCTTGTTTACGATCAGGGTGGTCAGCGCCTCGCCCTCGATATCCTCGGCGATAATCAGAAGCTTCGCGCCGCTCTGTACCACCTGCTCTAAGATCGGCAGGATTTCCTGTACGTTGGAGATCTTTTTATCGGTAATCAGCACATAGGGATTGTCCAGTACGGCTTCCATTTTTTCCATGTTGGTGCACATATAAGCGGACAGATAACCGCGGTCAAACTGCATACCTTCCACCAGATCCAGCTCCGTATGCATGGTCTTGGACTCCTCAATGGTGATCACGCCGTCTTTGGATACCTTCTCCATCGCGTCGGCAACCATCTCGCCTACGGTCTCGTCGCCTGCGGAGATCGCGGCAACCTTGCTGATCTGCTCTTTATTGGAAATCGGGCTGCTCATCTCGGCGATGGCCTTTACAGCCTCGTCGGTAGCCTTTCTCATACCTTTTCTCAGAATAATCGGGTTCGCGCCTGCCGCCAGGTTCTTCATGCCTGCGTTGATCATCGCCTGTGCCAGTACGGTGGCGGTGGTGGTGCCGTCGCCGGCCACATCGTTGGTCTTTGTGGCAACTTCTTTTACCAGCTGCGCGCCCATGTTCTCAAAGGCGTCCGCCAATTCGATTTCCTTCGCGATAGTTACGCCGTCGTTGGTGATCAGCGGCGTGCCGTAGGACTTGTCAAGGACAACGTTTCTTCCTTTCGGGCCTAAGGTTACTCTTACGGTATTCGCTAATTTATTTACGCCGGCTTCCAGGGCGGCTCTGGCGTCTGCGCCATATTTCAGATCTTTTGCCATGACTTTTCATTCCTCCTGATTTTTCAGTCCGAGGCTTTTATCACCGGACTGATACTTTTTTATTGAATAGGTTTATTTCTTATTTCTCAACGATTGCTACGATGTCGTTCTGACGTACAACGATGTATTCTTCCTCTTCCAGCTTCACTTCCGTGCCTGCATATTTGGAATAGATCACTACGTCGCCGGGCTTTACCATCATCGTAACTTCCTTGCCGTCTACCATACCGCCGGGGCCTACTGCGATTACTTCGGCTTCCTGGGGTTTTTCCTTCTCGGCACCGGCAATCACGATACCGGACTTGGTGGTCACTTCCGCGTCTTTTTGCTTTAAAATAACTTTGTCGCCTAATGGTACTAATTTCATAATTCTGATTCCTCCTGTTTGATTATTAGCACTCATTTCCTCCGAGTGCTAACGACTGGTTATATATTAGTGGAATTGCAGTTGAAATGCAACAGCCTAAATATCGCTTATTTTTTATATTTTATGGTATTTTATCCATTTTTCTCATGTTTACTCTTTATTTTATGCTTTATCGCATTTATTTGGCCGATTAGGCAAACGCTGTCAAATCCAGTGATTTCTGACGCAGGCTTTGTAGATCCCATCCTCATAAACAGACTCCGTATGATCGTCGCACAGCGCTAAAATTTCTTCAGAGCTGTTCCCCATGGCGATGCCGTGTCCCACGAAGGAGAGCATCTCGTAATCGTTCATGCTGTCGCCGAACGCAACGGTGTCTTCTCTATTTATTCCCAGTTTTTCCAGAATATATGCAATACCAGTGGCCTTTGAAAAACCTTTCGGGATAAATTCCGCTGATTTGCCGGAGTCAATTACAGTGACCCAGGCAGAAGCCTGACGCAGAAGCCTCGGACGCCTTTTGGCTGCCTCCTTTGGAAAACGCACCGTCATCTTGCTGATCTCCCAGCTTTGCCCGGATATGGGTTTCAGCAGATCGTCCAGCTGCCTCAAACGCTTCTGATAATAGGCATAGAGCTGGGAATCCGGCGCCGGCGGGTCGCAGTACAGAGCGTCCTTCCCTTCCAGAATCGCCAGGCCCCCCTCCTGCCTCACAAGCCCCATCAGATGATACACAGTCTCCGCATCCATCCGGTGGTAATACAGCTCCCTCCCATGATAGACAATCTGGGTGCCGCAGCCGAGGATCATGCCGTCAAAATGAAGCGCCCGCAAAGGCTGCTCTACCGCGCAGTTTACCCGCCCGGTACAGATAAAAATCCTGTGCCCGTTATCCCGCAGCTTTTTTAAAGCCAGCTTTGTGCTTCCGGGAAGCTCCTCCGAACGCTCCCGGTCATACAATGTACCGTCAATATCAAAAAAAATGGCTTTCCTTCCAGTATCCACAGGCACCTCCTGTCATTCAAAAGGTTTTATGATGATATCAGCAAAACTGACATAGACGTTTATTCCCGCGGGCGGCGAGCCAAGTAGCTGCTGGCAGACATCTGGCGACTGCCGCGGGGGTATTTGATTGTGAAGGTTTTGTTACAAATTTCTGAAATTCATATTAAATTATCTGTTTATCCCTTCCCATTTTCCCGCCTTCGTATTACAATAGAAAAAGAATATCTTACCAATGCCAAAAGAGAAAGGACTTGATATTATGGCTAAAAAAATGAAAAAAATCGCGGCTTTCGCGGCAGTCACCGCAGCTGCGGCGGGAATCGCCTATTTTGTTAAAACCAAATTTTTCAATGATTCGGACTTAGACGATTTCGACGAGTTTGATGATCTTGATGATTTAGATGACCTCTCCGACTATGAAGACGATTTCGACGGCACAACGGAATCCGCTGAGGAAACAGATTCCGAAAGTCAGACGCCGGAAGATACAGATGACGCTGCCGATCCGGATGAAGACGATGCTGAGGAATCCAAAACCGACGACTGATTTACAAAAGGCTCTCCGCCATAATCCCGGAGAGCCTTTTTGCGGTCAGTTCTTTCCTGCGGACAATGTCTGCCTGCACGTCCGGCAGCTGCCTGCCGTTTTTACTTCTGCGGAAGCTTAAAGGAACTCTTCAGCGATACGATCCGGTTGAATACCAGATGGCCTTCTCTACTGTCCTTGCTGTCCACACAGAAAAAGCCATTTCTCACAAACTGGAAGCTGTCGGGGGATTTCGCCTCTGCCAGCGCAGGCTCCACATAGCAGTCTCTCAGAACTGTCAAGGAGTCCGGATTCAGGTTCAGACTTCCGTCGTCATTATACACGCCCTTTTCCTCGTCCACGATATTCTCATACAGCCGCACCTCGGCCTGCACCGCCGTCGGCGCAGCCACCCAGTGGATCGTTCCCTTTACCTTTCTTCCGGCAAAGCCGCTGCCGCTTCTGGTCTCCGGGTCATAGGTGCAGTGAAGCACCGTAATATTCCCGTCCTCATCCTTCTCAAAGCTGTTGCAGGTGACAAAGTAAGCGTTCATCAGCCGCACCTCATTGCCCGGGAACATCCGAAAATATTTTTTCACCGGAACTTCCATAAAGTCTTCCTGCTCGATATACAGCTCCCGGCAAAAGGGCACCTTCCTGCTGCCCATCGCCT
Organism: uncultured Lachnospiraceae bacterium; assembly: GCA_910579325.1. Taxonomy (GTDB): domain Bacteria; phylum Bacillota; class Clostridia; order Lachnospirales; family Lachnospiraceae; genus Paralachnospira_A. Next base: position 12,277 of record CAJTTU010000066.1, read on the forward strand.
CATTTTCCTGGTTGTTGGGCACGTCCAGATATTCCACCTGTCCCTCGGTATAATTGTCAATAATCACTTTCAGCAGACGCAGCACCGCCATCATGCGGGGGCGTTTCAGTTTCAAATCTTCCCTGATACAGTACTCAAGCATCTGGTAATCGCAGGCGCTCTGGCTCTTGGAAACCCCTGCCAGCTCCACAAACATCCGGATGGCCTCCGGCGTATAGCCCCGGCGCCTTAAGCCGCTGATGGACACAAGCCTGGGATCGTCCCAGCCGTCCACGATGCCGTCCTCCACCAGCTTCTTGATATACCGCTTACCCGTCACCACATTGCGCAGGTACAGCTTGGCAAACTCGATCTGTTTCGGCGGATGGGCAAACTCACACTCTCTGACCACCCAGTCATATAACGGCCTGTGATCCTCAAATTCCAGCGTGCAGATGGAGTGGGTCACATGCTCGATGGCATCCTCGATGGGATGGGCGAAATCGTACATGGGGTAGATACACCATTTATCCCCCGTGTTGTGATGGGTCATATGGGCCACCCGGTAGATCACCGGATCTCTCATATTAATATTGGGGGAAGCCATGTCGATTTTGGCACGGAGCACCTTCGACCCGTCCTCGTAGACGCCCTTTTTCATATTTTCAAACAACTCCAGGTTTTCTTCCACAGTCCGGTTCCGGTACGGGCTTTCTTTTCCCGGCTCCGTTAGCGTGCCCCTGTATTCCCTGATCTGCTCCGCCGTCAGGTCGCAGACGTAAGCCTTTCCTTTTTGGATCAGCTTTACGGCGCAGGCATACATTTCATCAAAATAATCGGAGGCGAAGAACAGCCTGTCCTCCCAGTCCGCTCCCAGCCAGGCGATGTCCTCCTTGATGGACTCTACATACTCCACCTTTTCCTTGGTGGGATTCGTATCGTCAAAACGCATGTTAAACTTGCCGTTGTATTTCTTTGCCAGGCCATAATTTAACAGAATCGACTTGGCATGTCCGATATGAAGATAGCCGTTTGGCTCCGGGGGAAATCTGGTCTGCACATGGTCATACTGACCCTCCTGCAGATCCTTTTCAATAATCTGTTCGATAAAATTTCTGGAGACAGGCTCCTCCTTTGTTTCTGTCTCTACATTCACTGTGTTTTCGCTGTCCATTACAGGTTTCCTCCAAACTCATGTTTTCATCATTACTACATATAATAATAGCACATTTCATTCAATTGTAAATATGAAACAGCTTCGCTCTGGCAGAATTTCTCAAACCGGTTCCCCCAGGAACATGGAAAAGTTACCTGACGCAATCAGTTTTCCTTCCTCCGATGTAACCTCCACCCGGATGACTGCCGTCTTCCGCCCTCTGTGCAGCGTATGCGCCTCCGCAAACAGCAAACCGGTCTGAAAGCCCCGGATAAAATTGATGCTGCCCTGCTGGGTCACGTTGGTCACTCCATGGGAATAGGCACACATGCCGGAAATGGAGTCGCACAGGGTAAAAATATAGCCCCCGTGAAGATGGCCGTAAAGATTCAGCCCGTTTTCCTCCACCTGGATCCGCAGTTTGATATGCCCTTCCTCGGCGATTAAAAGCTGCGCCTTCTCAAAGCCTCCCAGAGGATGGATATGGCGGCGGATGCCGTCTAAAATTTCTTCTCTCAGTTCTTCTCCCATAATCAATATTCTCCTGTATCATAGCCTGATCCGTATGTCCGTTTCTGTTTCTTCGGCAAACATACCCTGTCAATCCAATCAGCCATGCCTGGTAACATATTCACGATACAGTACATAAGTTTATCACAAGAAAATTGTTTTATCAACGTTAAAACTATAAAATGTATTGGGGGGATTTACGATACTTATTATATATGAGGCGCGGCAATCAGTGTGCACAAACTTTTATTTGAATCAAAAGTTGTTTTGTTCATTATTATAACGGTTTTCCTTCAGGTACTGCGCTTTTATCAGTATTGTCGGCATTTTCCAAAGGTTCTATGTAAATATTGTCCAACCCTCCGGTTTTCATTGATTTTTTACGGTCATTTACGCCCAGCATCTGCTTTCGGCAAACTGACGGACCAGTTTTGGATCCAGCTTTCCTTCCTTCCCGGCCATAATCTCCAGAATCGACAACGCCTTTTCCACAGGCATCCCCGGCTTATAAGGGCGGTCGTCGGCCGTCAGCGCATCAAAAATATCCAGAATGGTTATGATACGCACTTCCATTGGGATATCCTTCTCTGTCAGATGGTTTGGATATCCTTCGCCATTTAAGAATTCATGGTGCATGGAGGCCCATTCTCTGACATGGGACAATTCTTCCGAAAACCGGATCTGGGAAAGCAGCTTTCCGGTAATCACCACATGCTCCTCTATTACCGCCCGTTCCTCTTTCGAAAGGGTTCCCTTGCGAATAGACAGCATCTCATATTCCTCCTCCGCAAGCCAGGGCTGTGCCTGTCCGTCTTCATCCGTATATGTCCGTTCCGAAAGCTCCCTAAGCTCTTCCAGCTTCTCATCGGAAAGAAATCCGACAGTGTTCACCGATTCTACCAGCTTCTCCGCCTCTCTGGTCTGACGCGTCAGTTTCTCCCGCTCTTCGGCGCCGAGCCGGCCCGACAGACAGGCAATCTCTCCCCGCAGCCGCAATACCTCCATGCGATGTAAAAATGCCGTATGCTGTTCCGGGCGCAGACGGGCCGGTTTGTCCATTACCTCCAGCGGAATCACCAGCTTCCCGATATCATGGAGCCATACGCTCATCAGCAATTCCTCCTGGCGGGCCTCTGAAAACAATGGTTCCTTCCCTTCTTTCGCCGCCTGCCGGTTCAGATACTCCACAAACCGGTTCCCGTACGCGGCCATATGCCGGGTATGGCTGGCATTATAAGCGCTGCGCTCATCAATTGCCGTGGACATCACCCGGACAAAGGACTGAAACAGCTCTTTGATCTCCTGGATGTACCGGACATTCTGAATCGTGATGGCCGCCTGAGAAGCCACGGATTCCAGAATCAGTATCATATTTTCCGGGAAGGGCCGTATATTCCCGTTTTCGTCCATGGCATTGATCAGCTGCAGAACCCCCAGCCTGTTCCCCTCTCTGCTGCGCATAGGCACCGCCAGCATCGACCGGGTGTCGTAACCGGTCATGGCGTCATAGCGGATCGGACCGGAAAAATCATACTCACAGCAGTACTTCACATCCGAAACGCAGATCGTACGACCTTCCAGCAATGCCATGGCGCACATATTCTCCCGGCACAGCGGAACCGGAGCCATATCCGGATCCTGCCCGTCTCCGCCGGCATATACGTTCATCGTATGGTTCCGCATGATCTTAAAACGCAGAACCTCCCCGTCCAGCAGGTACAATGTCCCCGCATCGCAATTAGCCAGCTCCATCACACAGGTCAGAACCTGTTCCAGCAGATGATTAAAATCCCGCTCCGCCGACAGCTGTACCCCGATCTTTAATATTTTCTCCACATCCTCCTGCTTCATAAGACAATCACCATCCCTTCCTTTCCGAACACACACGCAGGATCCCTTCGTCCCGCCAATTCCTCCTGCTGCCTCAGAAATATATCCGAATACTCCCAGTTATAATGGGTCATCAGCACCTTACCCACTCCGGCGGCCTGCCTCATGGCAATTCCCTGATCCCAGGTAGAATGCCCCCAGCCCGGGCGCAGGTCCTCCTTCGTAAAGCCGGCATCCCAGATCAGCAGACTGCTCCCTTTCGCGAACGCGGCATAGGCGGAAAAAATGTCTTCATTTATCTCACAGTCCAGACCGTAAACCAGACTCTTTTTGCTTAAATACCCATTTCCGTCCTTATCCTGATATTCCTCCAGCCGATATAAGAGACTTCCTCCCGGGTGGTTTCCCTGTATCGTACACCCTTTTAATCCGCTCAGCCCTTCCAGAGCAAACCTCTGCCCCGGACATAATTCATGAAACTCTGCCTTCGCCCGAAACCCTTCAAACCCCACCGGCCACCAGGGCGGACCGACCAGCGTCTCCAGCTTCTGCCGAAGTCCGGAACTGCCATAGAGATGCGCTTCCACCTCCGGACGATAAAAAAGCGGAAACTGAACCAGACCGATCACATGGTCCAGATGCAGATGACTAAGTAAAATATGAATCCGCCTGAAACCGGGTCCTTCCAAAAACCGCCGCCCCAGAACAGACAGACCGCTTCCTGCGTCCAGAATCACCAGCTCGTCATTCCATTCTAATGATATACAGGCCGTATTCCCTCCATATTCCAGATAGCCGGCTTCCGGTCTGGGCGCAGAACCCCGAACGCCCCAGACCGTTATACGCCATTTCTGTTCCACACAGATTTCCTCCCGTTTCCTTATACTGTCTCCTTCGGACATATACCTCCGACTGATCACCGTTTCGCTTACGTTTTGAGCCGGTATGATATCTGTCGGTATTATACTATAAAAAATTCCGTATTCATAGCCTCCTTTTCATAGTTCCGCAACTTCTCTCCCGGGGCTTGTCCGCTACGTTGCTGTTTTTCATAAATCACCTGACACTGCTTCATAAACAGGCTTGACAGTCCCCTCGATCCATGTTAAAATCCATCATGTCACAGGTCCGGAGCGCTGTGACGCATCACGTCAAAGAGAGAGGTGAAAAGATGAGAATGTAATCGACTTTTGATCGCATGAAAAGCTTTCGCGGTGTCAGGCACAGCCTGTATGCTGTTTTTGTCATGCTGCCAGAAGTGGATTATGTTCTCATAACCTCTCTTTTTTGTGCGCGGATATATGAAAAACAATCTATGATCCCGTCACGATTAATCCCATCTGAAGATTATGCCCGGAAACTCTTGTCCGGAGAGGCTATTCCCAGGAACACCCCTTTGGTATGCAGCGGCCCGCGTCAGAGCAGTGTCAAATGATATATGAAGCAACAACGCTTCTCCCAGTTTAATATGCTGGAGAGAGAAGTTGAGGGGTATGTCCGCTCATAATCTCACAGTGCCTGATTTCGAGAGACTCCAAGCGTACATGCTATAAAAAAGGAGGGATTCTATATGTCACAGATCAATATCAGTAATCTGACCTTTTCCTACGAGGGAAGCTTTGACAATATTTTTGAAAACGTATCTTTTTCCATAGACACAGACTGGAAGCTGGGGCTGATCGGCCGAAACGGGAAAGGAAAAACCACCTTCTTAAACCTGCTTCTGGGAAACTACGAATATGCGGGAAGCATCAGCACTTCCGTCGTATTCGACTATTTCCCCTACCCCGTCACCAAAGAACAGATGAACCGGTCCGCCGCCGAATTTGCCGATGAGCTGAAAAGCCGGTGCGAGCTGTGGAAAGTCATCCGCGAGCTGGAACAGCTACGGGAAAATGCCGAAGTCTTATATCGGCCGTTCCGGACATTAAGCCCCGGAGAACGGACCAAAGTTCTGCTGTCCATCCTGTTTTCCG
>CAJTTU010000066.1:17749-19403 GCA_910579325.1 uncultured Lachnospiraceae bacterium
CTGATCGACGAGCCCACAAATCATTTAGACCAGGAATCCCGGGAACAGGTAAAAGCATACCTGGCCCAAAAGAAAGGCTTTATCCTCGTCTCCCATGACCGGGACCTGCTGGATATCTGCGTGGACCATGTCCTTGTGCTGAACCGACAGACCATTGAAACGCAAAGCGGGAATTTTTCCAGCTATTGGGAAAACAAACAGAGAAAGGATCAGTTCGCTCAGGCAGAAAATGAAAAACATCTGAAAGAAATCGGAAAGCTGAAACAGGCGGCGGACCGGAGCGCCCGGTGGGCAGACAAAAACGAAAGCACCAAAATAGGCGTCGACCCGGTCAGAGACCACGACCGGGGCTGCGGCACAAGGCCTTATATCGGCGCAAAAACCAAAAAGATGCAAAGTCGGGTGAAACAGCTGCAAAACCGGATAATCCGTGAAATCGAGGCAAAAGAAGGTCTTCTGTCAGATCTGGAACAGACCGTGGATTTAAAGCTTATGCCCCTTACCCACCACAAGGAAACGCTGGTGAACATCCGGGACTACGGCGTACGATATGCCACAACCGACAAGCCAGTCTTTACCGGACTTACTTTTACCGTCAAAAGGGGACAGCGAATTGCCCTCCACGGTGCAAACGGCTGCGGGAAATCCACGTTGATCAGGATGATCCTGCAAAAGGCGGGGATTACGGCCTCCGCCGCGATGCCTGCGGATATTATCGAATCCGGTTACTGTGAAACCGCCGCGGGATTAATCATTTCCTATATTAACCAGGATACCTCATGGCTCAGAGGAGACATCTATCGTTTCTGTGAGGAACGGCAGCTTGACAAAAGCCTGTTCTGCTCCATCCTGCGGCAGCTCGGGCTGGAACGGGTACAGTTTGTGAAAAATATGGAAGACTACTCCGAAGGCCAGAAAAAGAAAATCCTGATCGCCGCCAGCCTGCTGACGCCGGCTCATCTATATCTATGGGACGAACCGCTGAATTATATCGACGTATTTTCCAGAATGCAGATAGAGAAGCTGCTGTTAGAGTATCAGCCCACTATGGTATTTGTGGAACATGACGTGAGATTTCGGGAGAGGATCGCAACGGGGGTGGTGGAGATTTCATATAAATCCCACTGTTCAGTCAATAGAGAGGATATGCGTAAACGGTAGATAGTGCGTACCTCGACTGTGAGGAAAACATATGTGACAATGGACTATATTTCTATCACAGGTATTAAAAGTTGATCCTTAACTTTTGATACCGCTATACGGAGGTAAGTCTATGAGTTCATCAACAACGGCAGTGGCTGTACAATACCGTTTACAAGAATGGGCCGCACAGATCAGGGAATGCCAGAACCGTCCTGCGGGCATGAGTGTCATCGATTGGTGTGCCACCCACGGCATTACGAAAGCGAACTACTATTACAGGCTGCGCCGTGTAAGGCAGGCATGTCTGGAAAACCTTCCGCCGGAGGCTTCGGCGCAGCAGATTGTCCCGGTAAACACCTGTCTGCTACAGCAGGAAACACAAGACGGCAGCGGTATACAGCAGGGGCTGTCCGTTTCTGTAAATGGTTTTTCCATCCACGTAACGGAATCCACACCAATGCCGCTGCTTGCGGCAGTCCTTAAGGTGGTGCGGGATGCTCAATGACGCCAC
>CAJTTU010000067.1 GCA_910579325.1 uncultured Lachnospiraceae bacterium
GGATGCATCCGCACCGATTTCAAAAAAGGATTTGAACATGTTCACATTCAGGCTTTTCCCAAAACGCCTGGGCCTGGTAAAAAGGTTTACAATTCCTTTTGTCTCTAAAAATTCTGTGATAAAGGCCGTTTTGTCCACATAGTAATAATTTTTCGCCTTAAAGTCCTCAAAAAACTCGACTCCGATCGGAAGCGCCTTTTTTCTTTCATTCATCTGGCGTTCCTCCTTTCTCTGTGCTGAGAAAAAATACATACGGGTTTATGATATGCTCAGTAAACCCGTATGTATTTACAATCCAATTTCGTGATACTGCGCCATCCCTTTGTCATCTGTTTGGAAGCTATCCGTCTGCCAGAATCTGTTTTCAAGCCTGACCCGGCAGGCAGTATTCCCGCCGATAATCCTCCCCTAACCTGTCCGCCGTTTCCCTTGTTTCAAACAAGCAGCTTCCAAATTTTAATACCGGCATAACGCCCATCAGGGAATTCGCGAGAAAGCATTCGTCAAACCTGCTGATTTCCGCCCCATGCAACCTCTCTTCCCTGATATCATAACGTTCCAGCAGATACCCCCGCATCACCCCCGGCAGCAGGCCGCTGGAAATGTCCGGCGTAACGATCTGCCCGTTTCTGACAAAAAAGATATTCGACGCGGTTCCCTCGCAGATTTCGCCACGGCTGTTAAGAAAAACCGCCTCGTTTAATCCTCTTGCCGCCGCTTCTCTCCGCTCTCTGATACACTCGCCGTAATTCAGGGTTTTGTGAAAAACAAACCGGGAGGTTTCATTTCGCCTGCTAAGAGCAAAATCTACTGTAAACCCTTTTTCATAATCTTCCGTTTTATAAGGATTTTCCCGGGGCAGGAACAATGTATTTTTTTCTGACACCACGATTTTCAGCACGCCGGAAAACGGCAGGCTTTGTCCTCTCAGAAACCGGTATACTTCTTCCTCCGTCACACGCCGGGATATCCCCAGAAATTCCAGCCCCCTCGCCAGCCGTTCCAGATGCTGTTCCAAAAATATGGGACAGCCGCCATAAACGGCCACTGTCTCAAAAGCCCCCAGGCCAAATAAAAAACCTTCGTCCAGTTTAATGTTCATTAAAGCAGCCCTCTTTCTGAAATTTCTTTTCCGTCTGGCCTTTCGCTCTATGCCGTTCATCCCCGTATAGCTTCCAATAGAGCCTTCGCCTTCTGCAGCGTTTCTTCATATTCAAATTCCAGTTCCGACTCGCAGGTGATGCCGCCGCCTACGCCGATCTGGTATACGCCGTCTTTGTGCAGCGCCGTCCTGATCACGATATTCAGGTCACAGTCTCCTGAAAGGGTCAGATATCCGATGGAACCTGTGTAGAGATTTCTCCTGTCGTGTTCCAGCCCGTCGATGATCTCCATGGCGCGCAGCTTGGGAGCGCCTGTGATGGAGCCGCCGGGGAAAGCCGCCTCGATCAGATCCATCACGTTTTTCCCTTCTTCCAGATCCCCCTCCACATTTGCCACCAGATGAAATACGGTGGCATAGGTTTCCACCTGAAACAGCTCCGTCACCTTCACGCTGCCCGGCACGCATACCCGGTTCAGATCATTTCTCTCCAGATCCACGATCATCAGCAACTCGCTTTTATCTTTTTCCGAATCCTCCAGTTCTTTTTTCAGCGCTTCGTCTTCCTCCGGCGTCGCCCCCCGTTTCCTCGTTCCCTTGATGGGCCGTGTCATCACATGCCCGTTTTGCATCTGTAAAAACCGCTCCGGCGAAGCGCAGATAATCTGGAAATCCCCATATTGAAAATATCCGCCGAAGGGAGAGGGATTTTCCCGGCGCAGCCGCCTGAATACCTGGTAAGGCCCGCTCTCGCCGGTCACGCTCAATTGCTGGGTCATATTCATAATATAAATATCCCCTTCCACAATATGGCGGATCGTATCCTCCACCGCTTTTAAATATTCCCTTTTCTCAAAATTTGCCTCCACGGTAATCCTGCGGCTTTCCCTGTGGTTTTCTTCTTCCCGATCCGCTTCCGTGATTCCCCGAATCCGAAGCAGCAGCTCCTCTGTCATCCTCCGGCTGTCTTTCAGATTCCCATTCCCGATCAGATACAGCGTATGGGCGCTGTGATCTTCCACGATAAACAGGTCATAAAAGCAGAGAATACAATCCGGGATCTCCACTTTTTTCCGATGCCTGCTTCTCACCCCTTCTTTTTCTCTCCCATAATCATAGGAAAAGTACCCGACAGCGCCGGAGACAATAGGAAGCTTTGTGGGATTCTCTTCTCTGTGACTGTTCAGGTATTCCTTTACATATTCCTCAAAAGACTGCTCACATTCCACGCCGTTTACCGTAAAAGTCTCTCCCTTCACCAGCGTAAGGTACGGAAACAGGCCGATAACCGAATAGCGCCCCAGAGCATTTTGCAGAGAGGAATCAAGAAACACCGCCATTTCCTCTTCTGCGAATAAATCAAATATCCGATGAATCGGCGGAAAGTCTTTCAACATCCGGATCGTTCTTTTGGGCATCGCAGCCCCAGACAAATTTTTCATAATATCTCCTTTTATTACAGTTCCGCAACTCCCCTCCCGGGGCTTGTACGGTCCGTTGCTGTTTTTATTACAGTTTTGCAACTCCCCTCCACTTTGCGCAAATTTTTATAAAGTTGCAAAGAAGCTCCTGACCATATTCCGTCAGCACTGCCTCCGGATGAAACTGTACGCCGTAAACAGGGAGGGATTTGTGGGAAATTCCCATGATAACGCCTTCCCCTGCGCTGGCGTCCACTGACAGGAACGAGGGCAGTCCCTCCCGCTCCACTACCAGAGAATGGTACCGGGTCACCCGGAATGCCTGGGGCAGCCCGGCAAACATCCCTGTCTTGCAATGGGTGATCTCCGTTACTTTTCCGTGCATAGGCAGGCTTCCTTTTTTCACGGAAGCGCCAAAATAATGGCCTATGGCCTGATGGCCCAGACACACGCCTAAAATCGGTATTTTCCCTTTAAATTTGTCCAGAATCCGCAGCGATGCCGCTGCCTCCGACGGTTTTCCCGGCCCAGGAGAAAGAATGATCCCCTCCGGCCGCAAAGCCTCAATCTCAGAAAGGGTGATCTCATCGTCACGCCTTACAAGAATATCCTGTCCCAGCTCTCTGAAATAAGCCGACAGGTTGTAGACAAAAGAATCGTAATTATCCAGCATAAAATACACAGGCCGTCCTCACTTTCCCGAAAATTTTTCGGCATAGTCGTTTTGACGGCGGCTATCTCTTATCGTGGGTTCCGAAAGAGCCTGTCTCCAGGCTTTGTCTGTCAAGCCCGGTCCGTATCCTTGCCTCGTGCGGATAGTTTACCACAGATACCGCAAATGCACAAGCTTATTTTATCTGGTAAATACCGTAAAATAATCCGCCCCCGAAAACAGTTTTCAAATCCTTCCGTTTATGATATAGTAACAGCATTGCCGCCGGCATCCGTTGTCTGTCGGCACAGATTAAAAATAGATGGAGAATACGATGGCACAGATTAAAAATATGACCGCAGGCAAGCCAGGGAAACTGATCTTTACATTTGCCCTGCCGCTGATGCTGGGCAATGTATTTCAGCAGCTTTATACGGTAGTGGACACCATGGTGGTGGGAAAATTTCTTGGCGTGGGCGCCCTGGCAGCCCTTGGCGCGGCAGACTGGCTGAACTGGATGATGCTGGGCATTATTCAGGGCTTTGCCCAGGGCTTCGCCATTCTGATGGCCCAGGAATTCGGAGCAAAGAAGTATGAAAAACTGCGGGACGTAATCGGAAACGCAGGGGTTCTTTCCCTTCTTTTTTCCCTGCTGTTAACCGGAGCAGGCCAGCTGGCCGCAAGGCCGGTGCTCCTTCTTCTGCAGACGCCGGAAACGATCCTGCCCGACACCCTGCTTTACTTAAGAATGATGTTTCTGGGCGTCCCGATCGTCATGGCCTATAACCTGCTGGCCTGTATCCTGCGCTCCCTTGGAGATGGAAAAACGCCGCTGCACGCCATGGTAGTGGCCTCTTTCACGAATATCGCCCTGGATCTGCTCTTTGTGCTGGTATTTCGCTGGGGCATCGCAGGCGCGGCGGCGGCGACACTGATCGCCCAGCTGATTTCCGGCCTGTACTGTGTCTATCATATCAGAAAAATCGAGATCCTGCGCATGGTTCCGGACAATTTCCGTTTAAATGCCCGGCTGGTTCCCCGCTTGCTGCTGTTAGGCGCTCCCATGGCGTTCCAGAACTGCATCATTGCCGTAGGCGGCATGATCCTTCAGTTTATCATCAACGGCTTCGGCGTAATCTTTATCGCCGGATATACCGCCAGCAATAAGCTGTACGGCGTTCTGGAAGTCGCCGCCACCTCCTACGGCTACGCCATGATTACCTATGTAGGCCAGAACCTGGGCGCAGGAAAATATAAGCGTATCCGCCAGGGGATGCGCTCCGCGCTTCTGATCGCCCTGGCCACCTCCGTCGGAATCGCCGCCGCCATGCTCCTGTTCGGAAAACTGATCCTGGGCTGCTTTATCTCCGGCACGCCTCAGGAGACTGCCATGGCTATGGAGATTGCTTATCTTTATCTGGCCATTATGAGCATTTTCCTGCCTGTGCTGTATCTGCTCCACATCGTGCGCTCCGCCATCCAGGGCATGGGAAATACGCTGCTGCCCATGGTTTCCGGCATCGTAGAATTCATTATGCGGACCATAGCAGCCATCCTTCTTCCCGGCGCCATCGGACAAACCGGCATCTTCTACGCCGAGATCGCAGCCTGGATCGGAGCGGATGTGGTGCTGGTGTGCAGCTACTTTGTCATCGCGAAAAAATACCTGGGACAGAAACCGGCTTCCGACACAGTTTAATTAATTGCAGGCAGGTAATGATATTGCTTCTGTTTTTCTGTGTCGCCAATCAATGCTGCCCCGGCATACCGGCTGGCATTACCAGTAGTGATACTGTTTTCGTTTTCCAATAATAAAAGCTATGGAAACCACCAAAGCCAGCCCTTCCGCCGCCGTCACCGCCCACCAGATTCCGTTAAGGCCCAGCAGGGCAGGCAGAAGCAGCACTGCCAGCGTCTGAAATACCAGCGTCCGCAGGAACGCGATTGCCGCCGATACGCCGCCGTTATTCAGGGCTGTGAAAAAGGCCGAGGCGAATATATTAAATCCGAACAGCAAAAAGGCATAGGCGTAAATGGTAAGGGCGCCTTTTGTCATCTCCTGCAGCTCCGGGTCATACCCCACGAACAGCCCTGCAAGAGGGCCCGCAAGCGTCCAGGCTGAAAGCAGCATGGCCACGCCGCCTCCCACCATAATGACCACACTTTTTTTCAGCATGTTTTTCAGCTCGTCATGATGGCCCGCACCGTAATGATAGCTGATGATCGGGGCTGTCCCCACGGTATAGCCGAGAAAAATCGCGGCAAAAATCATCTGGGTGTACATCACTACCCCATAAGCGGCCACGCCGTTTTCCCCGGCATATTTTAACAGCTGAAAGTTGTACAGCATTCCCACGAAGGATGCGGAGATATTGGTCATCAGCTCGGAGGAGCCGTTCAGGCAGGCTTTGAGCAGCGGCCTGGCTTCCAGCCTTGTCTTTGTCAGACGGAGCAGGCTGCTGTTGGGACGCAGGAAATAAATCAGGGGCAGAAGACCGCCTATGCATTGGCCGATGATTGAAGCCCAGGCTGCCCCTGCGATGCCCCAGTCAAAAACCGCCACAAACAAGGCGTCCAGTACCATATTTGTCACGCCGGCGGAAACGGTCACGATAAATCCCAGCTGCGGCTTTTCCGCCGTAACCAGAAAGCTCTGAAACAGATACTGAAACATAAATGCCCAGTTAAATCCGTTGATAATCCTGCCGTACAGCACGCAGTCCTCGATCATGTCTTCAGAGGCCCCCAGCATATAGGAAATCGGCCGCATAAAGATAATGCCAAGCACCGACATCATCACGCCCAAAATCAATGTAAGATACACCATCATGGTGAAATACCGGTTAGCCTTCTCCCGGTTTCCCTCTCCCAGCGTCTTTCCCACCAGGGCGCTGCCGCCGGTACCGATCATAAACCCAAAGCAGGCCAGTATCATCAGGAACGGCATAATCAGATTCACTGCCGCAAATGCCGTCTTCCCCACATAATTTGAAACAAAAAAGCCGTCCACAATGCCGTATATGGAAGTACACAGCATCATGGCAATCGTAGGAAGACAGAAGCGAAATAATTTTTTGTAAGTAAAATGTTCAGATAATTGTATGTTCATTACTTCCTCCTATTTATAGTTCTGCTACAGCCCCGCTCTTCTTTCTTTTAAAAGAGCCGTATATTTCCTGAACAGAGATAAAAACAATTCCAGTTCTTCCTCCGACATCTCGTTCAGGGCAGCGCATTCGATCGCAATCACTTTGTCAACAGTTCTTTTACAGAGGGCGTCCCCTTTTTCTGTCAGTATTATCCGTTTGCTCCGACGATTACCGCCACAGGTCAATTCAATATATCCGTCAACCTCCATTTTTTTCAGCGCTGAATTTACTGTCTGTTTCGGCTGGTGCATACAGGCGCATATCTCACTCTGGACAGCGGCATCCTCTGCTCTCAATGCGTACAATATCCAAAAAACGCTTTCAGATAATCCCAAAGTTTTTGCCAGATCACGGTAAACCTCATCATTTTCCTTCATAATTCTGTTATACTCTGACAGCTTGCTGCCAATGTGGGATTCTTTTATCATTTATAACGATCCTCCTGAAAAATGATACGCTGTTCTGCGAAACGTACTGTGGCAGAAAATCTGCTGATAAACAAATTCCTGCCTTTACGCTGATCAACAGGCCATTCCGCTCAAAAATGTACCTGTAACATAAAAAGTCCGAACGCAGACCTTTATAGTATAGTCTGAGTTCGGACATTTGTCAACATTTTTTTATTTGCAAAAAACAGTATCCAGAAAAAGACCGCAACAATAACATTGCGGCCTTTCCCAAAACATAAAACATTATTTTAACGCTATTGCTCTTTTTACTTATTCAGCGGCTTCGGTGGTTGCGGCTTCCGTAGTAGCAGCTTCGGTTGTCGCGGCTTCCGTAGCGTCAGCAGCCTCAGTCGTCGCAGCCTCGGTTCCGTCAGCAGCCTCAGTTGTGGCAACTTCGGTTCCTTCAGCAGCAGCGGTAGTCGTTTCGGCATCGTCCGCATTTCCGGCAGCGCCTGCGCCGCCCTCTACGATATCGGCATACATAAAGTGCCAGTAACCGTAAGCGGAATGCCAGGAACCAACGATCTTGTCGCTCTGTAACCAGAAGTCATTGTAGTATGCTACAGGAATACATCCGGCTTCTTCCATCAGGATATCCTCTGCCTTATGCAGGGCATCGGAACGCTCCTTCGCGTCCAGGGTCGTTCTGGACAGTTCCATAGCGGCATCATATTCAGGGTTGCTGAACTTACCGTCGTTGTTGCCGTTGGTGGAGTAAAGCAGATCCAGCATGTTGGAAGGATCGTCGTAATCGCCTACCCAGCCGTTACGGGAAGCGTCATAATCGCCGTTCCGACGCATGGGGGTGAAGCTTGCCCACTCTACGATATCAACCTTAACTTCGATGCCCAGCTCGCTCCATGCCTGCTGCAGGTACTCGGCCACTACTCTGTGGTAGCCGGCATCATTGGTGGAATAAGTAAAGGACAGGCCTGCGCCGTCAGGATAGCCTGCGTCCGCCAGCAGCTTCTTCGCTTCTTCCAGGTTTGCCTCATGGTTTGCCGTATCGATATAAGGCTTTCCGCCGTTTGCATTATCAATAAACGCGCTTCCGTCGGTATCAACCCAGCCGGGGCCCATGAAGTTGCTTGCGGGGCTGTAGGTGCCCTGCATCAGGGTATTCGCCACATACTCACGGTCAATGGCAAGGCTCAGAGCCTTACGTACTCTTGCGTCGTTAAAAGGCTCTTTCTGTGTATTTACACTGAGATAATATGTACCGATAATCGGATCTACATAGAAGTCAGGCTGTCCGGTCAGAGAAGGGATTTCCTCAGTGGGAACGTCCTTGATAAACAGCACTTCTTCTGTCTGGTACGCACTGTAAGCGGCGTTGGCATCCTCGATCAGGTTGAACTTGATGCCGTCCAGCTTGATGGCGTCGGCGTTCCAGTAGTTGGGGTTCTTGCTCATCAGGATGTAAGACTTCGGTACCCATTCGCTTACATAGAAGGGTCCGTTGGAAACATAAGTCTCAGCGGAAACTGCCCACTGATCGCCGTTCGCTTCAACAGTCGCCTGCTGTACGGGGCTTAAGGTAGCGAATGCTGCCAGGCTGCCGAAGAATGAGCAAGGCGCGCTTAATGTAACAACCAGGGTCTGGTCATCGGCAGCTTCTACCTTCAGAGCGTCCAGATCGCCTTCGATCGCTTCACTGAAGCCTTCTACCATACCCAGTACGGTCTCAGCGTAAGGAGCGGCAGTCATGGGATCGCAGACTCTCTTCCAGCTGTAAACAAAGTCATTTGCGGTCAGAGGGGTGCCGTCAGACCATTTCAGGCCCTCTCTTAAATGGAATGTCCAGGTCAGGCCGTCCTCTGAGGTCTCCCAACTCTCCGCCTGTCCGGGAGCCAGCTGGCCATCCTTGTCTACAACCAGCAGACACTCGAAGTTATGCAGCAGCATGTTTCCGCCGTCCACCGCGCTGTTTAACGCAGGGTCGATGGTCTCAGGGTTCGGTCCGATCTGTACGGATAAGATCTTCTCACCCGCAGCGCCTGTCTGTGTGCCGTCGGCATTTTCCGCGCCGTCTGCAGCAGCCGTCGTATCGGCGCCGGCAGCGCCGGTCGTAGACGTGCTGTCGTCGGCTTTTTTGCCGCAGGCAGCCAGGCTGAGTACCATGGCGGATGCCAGCAAGAGTGCAAGTGCTCTCTTTTTCATCGTTTTGTTCCTCCTTTTTCATTCGGAGCGCTCCCGATTGTTTCCGGGAGTACTCTGTTGATATATGAAAAACGGCGGGCGGTTTACACCGCTCACTGTTTTTTCCATGATTAATATGATATGTCCTCTAACTGTTTACCACATTTAATTCACTTTGTCAATATGGTGACATGCGGCAAAATGTCCTTTTTCTACCTCCTGCCACTGAGGAGCCTCCGCGGCGCAGCGCTCATCCGCATAAGGGCATCTGGTCCGGAACCGGCATCCCGAGGGGGGATTTAAGGGGCTTGGCACATCGCCCTCCAGCACGATACGCTTGCTGCTCTGGGCCACCTTCGGGTCCGCGATGGGAATGGCGGAAATCAGGCTTTTCGTGTAAGGATGCAGCGGACGGGTAATCAGCTCATAGCTGTCCGCCAGCTCTACCATCCTGCCCAGATACATCACGCCGATTCGGTTGGAGATATGCTTCACGGCAGAAAGATCATGGGCGATAAACAGGTACGTAAGCCCCATCTCCTCCTGCAGATCCTCAAACATGTTAATGACCTGGGCCTGGATCGACACGTCCAGGGCGGAAATCGGCTCGTCGCAGACGATAAACTCCGGCCTCACCGCCAGAGCCCTGGCGATACCCACACGCTGTCTCTGCCCGCCGGAAAACTCATGGGGATACCGGTTGGCATGCTCGGAATTCAGGCCTACCCTGCGCAGCATCTCTATGATAATCTCATACCGTTCTTCCTTGCCGGACGCCATTTTGTGGACATCGATGGCTTCGCCCACGATATCGCCCACGGTCATACGGGGATCTAAGCTGGCATAAGGGTCCTGGAATACGATCTGCATCCGTTTCCGGTAAGGCAGCATATCCGCGAATACCTTCTTTTCCACATCAAAAATCACGTCTCCATCATAAATGAAGCGCCCCCCCGTCGGTTCATATAAACGTAAAAGCGTCCGTCCCGTGGTGGTTTTGCCGCAGCCGGACTCTCCCACCAGCCCCAGGGTTTCTCCCCGGTCAATGGTAAAAGAAACATCGTCCACGGCCTGAATATATTTCTTTTTCTTGCCGTAACCGCCGGCAGGAAAGTACTGCTGTAAATGTTCGATCTCAACTAACTTCTCACTCATTTGCGGCTCCTTTCTCCATTTCTTCCTTCTGGTTCAGCCAGCAATGGGTATAATGGACGTCACCAAATTTAGACATCGGAGGCATCTCTCTTAAACAAATCTTCATACATGCGTCGCACCTGGGCGCAAAGGGACATCCCGCAGGGGGATTCAACATATCCACCGGCGTTCCTTCAATGGGCACCAGCCGCTCATGCTCCTTCGTGTCGATACGGGGGATCGAACGGATCAGCCCCTTTGTATACTGATGCCTGGGATTGTAAAAAATATCCTCGGCTGTACCATACTCCACGATCCGCCCCGCATACATCACGGCGATCCGCTGGCACATGCTGGCCACCACGCCCAGGTCATGGGTGATCATGATAATGGCCATCCCCAGCTTATCCTTCAGCGCCATCATCAGCTCCAGAATCTGAGCCTGAATCGTCACATCAAGGGCCGTGGTCGGTTCATCCGCGATCAGAAGCTTGGGCTCGCAGGCCAGCGCCATGGCAATCATCACACGCTGCCGCATACCGCCGGACAGCTCATGGGGATACTGTTTCAGCCGCTTATCCGGCTCATTGATGCCCACCAGCTCCAGAAGCTCCCTGGCTCTGTCCCTGGCCTGGGTCTTATTCTTATTGGTATGGAGCAGAATCGACTCCATAATCTGGTTTCCAATCGTATAGACAGGGTTCAGGCTGGTCATGGGATCCTGGAAAATAATAGAAATCTCATTTCCCCGGATTTTACGCATCTCCTTTTCCGAGATCTGCTCCATCTGGTGCCCGTTAAACATCAGGCTGCCGCCCAAAAGCTTTCCGGGATAGGCCGTCAGCCCCATCAGGCTGTAGGCCGTCACCGATTTGCCGGAGCCGCTCTCTCCCACGATGCCCAGCACCTCGCCTTCCCGCAGATGGATGGACACGTCATTGAGGGCCTTTACCTCTCCTGCCGGAGTGAAAAAAGAAAGTTTTTCATTTTTTATATCAACAAGATATTCTGACATAGTACCACAGCCCTCCTAATTTTTCAGTTTCGGGTCAAAGGCGTCCCGCAGTCCGTCCCCAAGCAGGTTAAAGCTTAAGATAATCAAACTGATCAGCAGCGCCGGGATAAACAGAAGGTAAGGATAGGTATTCATTCCGTTAATGGCGTCGCTTGCAAGGCTTCCTAAGGAGGGGAGGGGAACCGCCACGCCCATGCCTAAGAAGCTTAAGAAGCTCTCCGTGAATATCGAGGAGGGAATCTGCAGCGTCGTGGTAACAATCAGCGTTCCGATACAGTTGGTCAGCAGATGCTTTTTGATGATTTTGCCGTTGCCGACGCCAAGAGCCCTGGCTGCCGTCACGTATTCGCTTTCCTTTAAGGTCAGCACCTGGCTTCTCACCATTCTGGCCATGCCTACCCAGTACAGCAGGGCAAACACGATAAAGATACTGATCAGGTTCTCACCTACGACACTGACCCAGCTAAAGCCCGGCACGTCCTTCAAGCTTTCCAGAGGCGCCTTTAACGCGAACTTTAACAGTACAATCAGCAGAATATCCGGAACCGTATAAATGATATCCACAATCCGCATCATCACCAGGTCCGTCCAGCCGCCGAAAAAAGCGGCGATCGAACCGTAGGCGGAACCGATCACCAGGATAATGCCCGTGGCGATCAGACCTACCAGCAGGGAGATCCGGCTGCCCATCATCACACGGATGGCATAGTCCCTGCCCATCTTATCCGTCCCGAAAATATGGGGAAATACTTTTTCTCCCGCGTCGATTCTGGCCTGTTCCTCCTTGGAGTACTCCATGGGCGCCAGATTGTTCGCCCCTTTAATCTGGGTTTTATAAGAATATGGATAGAAGGCCGGCATGATAAAGGAAAAAATCATTACCAGAATAATCACCACGATACTGGCCATAGCCACTTTATTTTTCAGAAGCCGGCGCATGCCGTCCTTCCAGAAGCTCACGCTCTCCCGCATAATCACCTGACTCTGCTTTTCTTCCTCCGTGGCGGGCAGAAAATCTTCAGGCTTAAGTTTCAGCTGAAAGCTGATTGGATTCTCTTTCATCTCTTTGCTCCTTTTTATTTCAGTTTGATTCTGGGGTCTACCAGCTTATAAACAATATCTACCAGCACGTTCATCGTAATGATCAAAGCAGCCAGGAAGATCGTCGTTCCCATAATCAGCGTATAATCACGGCCGGTAATAGCGGTGATAAATTCGCCGCCCAGGCCCGGAATCACGAAAATTTTCTCCACCACGAAGCTGCCCGTAACCGTGTAGGCCAAAAGGGGACCCACATAGGTAACGACGGGAAGAATGGCATTTCTAAGAGCATGTTTAAACAGAATCATGAATCCCGCGACGCCCTTTGCCTTTGCGGTACGCATATAATCCTGCCCCAAAACGTCCAGCATGGAAGAACGCATCAGCCGCATAATATAGGCGGTAGGGTAAAAGGACAGCGCCATCACCGGCATCACATAGTTTTGCCAGGAGTTAATTCCCATTGTAGGAAGAAGCCTGAAACGAACGCCCAGAAAATATAAAAGCAGGGTACAGATTACAAAACTGGGAACCGCTATGCCGCAGGTGGCCACCACGCTGATCAGGCTGTCTAAAAATTTCCCCCGTTTCAGTGCCGCCAGGCAGCCTAAAGGAATACCGATCAGCAGAGAACAGAGCACGGCACATCCGCCCACTCTCGCCGATACCGGAAATTTCATCAGAATAATAGAAGTGACGGTACGCCCCCTCTGCTTCAGGCTGTCGCCGAAATCGCCGTGAAGGGCGTCGCCCATATAGGTCAGATACCGCTGGAACATAGGCTTATCCAGGCCATATTTCGCTTCCAGCGCCGCCGTAGCCTGAGGGCTGATGGCCTTTTCCGAGAGGAAGGGCCCGCCCGGAACCATGTTCATCAGGAAAAAAGTGATGGTCGCAACCGCCCATATGGTCACGATCGCAAGACCGACTCGTTTCGCAATATACTTTAACATAACTCCAACTCCTTATACGTATGCTAAATGGAAGGGACCATACTGCGTTACGTTAAAACGTTGCTTTCTTACCGTCCCCTCCACAACGGTACTATTTTAACAAAAAATGACCGTATCTGTCAATTATTATCTGCAATTTTTACAGTATTTTACGTATTTTTTCGATTCACATCAGATTCACCGTTTTATTCTGCGGTTTTTTCATTGGATAAAAGCGATTTGCGTTATGGAAGTTTTTCATATTGCGGATGCTTTTCACGGCCTTTTTCCCATATGACATTTCACGAACCGATCGATTTGCCGCTGATTTTTCAGAACTGTCGTTTTATCCGGATACCGCTTTTTTACCGCTTTCAGTTCTTCTCTTTTCTTCTTCGTCCTTCCTTCATACAAAACCCACCGCAAAAATTCTCCGTCCACTTTTTCTTTACACCCCCGGCCCATATCAGGCCGTCTGCGCCCTCTGTAGACACAGTATCGTCTGAGAATCCGGAAAAGAGACGCAAACCGGTTAAACTCCAGAATAATGATCTGATCCGCTTCCCGCATCCGCCTTTCAAAAAACAGCTTCGTATAATTTCCGTCGATCACCCAGGAGGAATGACTGTCCAGAAAATCAGCCACAATCTTCTTTTCGCTCTCAAGCGCCCGTTCCTTCCAGCCGGGAAGGTGGTGAACCGCGTCCAGATGGAGCACCTTCACATCCCAATACCGGCCCAGCCGGCGGGCCAGCGTGGATTTGCCGGAGCCGCTGTAGCCGATTACCACAATTTTTTTCATCCTTATTGTCCCCTATATCAAAATAAATTCATCACAGCAAAGTCCCATCTGACAGTATAACACAAATCTAAAACACAGAACACTAAAAACGCAAAAACAGCGTATCCCTGATCAAACAAACAGAATACGCTGTTTCACCGTTGCGGCTGCTTAAAACAGGAAAATCCTGTTTTCCCGAACCTCCTTCACATGTCTTCATCAAAACTGATCACATCATTCGTATACTTCCTGCTCATCTCATGCCTGAGCTTTCTGTTCTTCACCGTCTCGAAGATAATGGAAAAATCATAATCTTCCGGATATAACCGGTCGGCGGCCACATGAAGCTTCACCCGTTTATGGCTGATCCATATTTTTTTGCCCGGCAGCTGCACCCTCAGCACGCCTTTTTCATTTATCGGAGAACAGACGATCCCAATTTTTTTGTCGGGATAAACCATCACGCTGTCTCCGATTTTATACCCGGATTCCGGCTCGTTCCTCCTTCTTGTCTCTTTCATCCTGATAATTCTGTTTGGATTCCTTTGCGGATGTTTGTCAGGCGTGACGGCTCCCCTGTCATCCTGATCCCAAAACCGGCAGGCGTTCGCCGCCTCGTCCCCATAAGCGGCTCTCACAGCCGTACGCAGCATTTCCTTTGGCATCCCCAGCTTATCCGCAATGTAAAAGGCGCAGCTCTCTCCCGCCTCCCCGATCACCATCTGATAGGTGGGCATAAGCGTCTCTTTATCAAAAGTCATTCTTGCGTTCAGCAGCTTTTCTGTCCGGTCCGCATATTCCTTTACCTCAGGATAATGGGTAGTGACCAGGAAATTCGCCCCGCTTTTTCTCAGCTCCTCCAAAATGGCAATGGCAATTCCCATGCCTTCCGCCGGATCTGTGCCGGAGCCCAGCTCGTCCATAATGACAAAACTGTCTCTGTCCGCCTCTTTCAGCACCTCCAGCACATTTTTGATATGGGCGGAAAATGTGGACAGGTTCTCGGAAAGATTCTGGCCGTCGCCGATATCGCACAAATAGGCATTGTTCATGCAGATATCCGCCTCTTTGCAGGTTACGTGAAGTCCGCACTGAGCCATCATACAGTTTAACATCACGGTTTTAATGGCCACCGTTTTTCCGCCCGTGTTGGGTCCGGTGATAACGATCCCCCGTGCCTTTTCTCCGATTTCAAACCGAAGCGGCACCGCCTTCTTCCGGTCCATCAGCGGATGCCTCCCGTCTTTGAGGACGATTCTCCGCTCCGTATTCACAGCCGGCTCCGTTCCGTCCAAATCTATACTCAGCTTGCCTTTGGAAAAAACAAAATCCAGTTTTTCCATCAATTGAACCACTTCCCGGATGACGGCAGCCTCCTCTCCCACCATGGCCGTCAATGTATACAGAATGCGGTATATCTCATTTTCCTCGCTGATCTTTAACAGCTGCAGCTCCTCACCGTATCCGGCCACGCCGGCCGGTTCAATAAATAACGTGTTTCCCGTGGCCGACCGGTCGATAACGCTTCCCGGTATCCTTGGCTTATTTTCTTTCTTTACCGGAACGCAGAGCTTTCCGTTTCTGAACGTACAAAACTGATCCGCCATACAGGACTGATTGGAACGCAGCACCTGTTCTGCCTTCTGCCGCATCTGTTCTTCACAGCCTGCTATCCGCTGCCTAATTTGGGAAAGCTCCTTTGACGCACGGTCATCCACGGCGCCGCCTCTGATCTGTCTGGCAATTTCCTCCCTCAGTTCCTCGTTTGTGTTCAGATTTTCCTCATAATAAGCCAACGGGTTTTCAAACAGCTTCCCTTTATTCAGATAATCTTTTAATCGGCGGATAACCGTCAGGATATTCTCCGCCCGTTCCAGCTGATCCGGCGTAAGGCATCCTCCCTTCTCGGCAATCAGTAAAATTTCCTTGATTTCATCCACGTTCTGTAACGGCGGCGTTCCGGCCTTTTCCAGCATTTCCCTGCCCTTTGTCGTATCTCTCAGTTCCTTACGCAGTTCCCTCTCGGACAGATAAAAGGACAGGTTTCTGATCCTCTCTCTGGCGCCTTCCGTCACTGCCAGAGTCATCCATATTTCTTTGATTTTGTCAAATTCCAGTTGTTTTTCGATGTTCATTTTCCATTCCTCTTTTACATGAAAGTGTCGCAAAAAAAGACCACAGTCCCCGTCTTAAACACAGCAGATACCATGGCCTTTGTTCATTCTTATGATCCGGTAAAATATTTTTGTAATCAAACAAAACGCACAGCCATACGGCCATGCGCAAATATCACAAAAATATATACCGCAAATATCAGGCAATTGTAAGGCGAAAACACCGGCGGTCAATACCGCCGACTGATAGGCAGACTTCCGGCCTCAATGGCAAAAAAACCACCCCGCAATATTTATTTTGCGATTTTCTCCATTACAACCACAATTAACATACAATGCTCCTTTTGTTTTATAATTTACGTTTTTATTATAATCAACAGAACAGGACTTTGTCAAGTCATATTTCTATGCGCTCTGTCAGTTCCCTGTCAGCAGCCTAACCCCTTCCGTCAGCCGTCCCCACAGATCCACGTCAGCGGCATAAACCGAGCCCACAAAAAGAATAAACAAAACCACCATCACCGTAAAAAACGCCATCCGTATCCGACTCTTCCATTCCAGGGCTTCCCCGTCTCTCTGGCGCATTCTGCCGCGCATAAACCGAATCAGTCCGCCCAGCAGCAGGACAGGCGCCGCTGCCATAAACAGATAAAAGAGCAGACTTGGCCAGAACAGCAGATGCCCCGTTTCCGCCGCCGAAAGTGCCGCGACGCCTCCCGGCGGTTCCAGCCATGCCGGACGGTTCGACGGCTGGGCGGACCGTACTTTCTTCCATCCGTTTTCCGCAAGCAGGATCAGGGAACAAAAAATCAGGATCGCGGCAAAGTCAGCAACCGCGAAAAAGATTCCCGTATCCATGATCTTTCTTCTCTCAATCCTTTTGTCCTCCTGTTTTTCCGCCTTTCGCTGTTCTGTCGTTTTCGGCGTTAGAGGTTCTGCCCGGCTTTTCAGTACGGTGATTTTCCCATCGATTTCCCGTACCCTGTCCGCCGAAATGCCATTCTGAAAAAATACGTAATGGGAGGGCCGGTTTTCGGTACGGCAAATTTCCAGACAAACAGGATTGGGCATATCCGGCTTGAGGCGAACCTGCCGGATTTCCTCGTAAGGAATGCAAACCGTTCCCCACTGCCTTCCCGGGCGGAGCTGAAGTGCCAGAAGGTGGGAACTGGTAAAATATAAGTCTCCTATCTGGTCGCCGGCCTGAAAATCATATTCCAGCCGGTCCCGCACCAGATCCGGCATCCGGTTCAAATATGCCCGGAGCGACAGTACGCGCCAGAGTCCCCATGCCGTCTGATAGAGCGCCAGCAGAAAACAGAGACCGTTCATACCCAAAAACGTATAGATCACAAGATTCCTCGTCTCTTCATCGATATTGAGCGAGGTAAGATAAACATACATGAAAAGAGTGATCGCCGCTCCGCCGGCCACCGCCGGCCAGGTCTTATTCAGAAACAGTTTTTGATATGCAGCTTTCAGCATGATACTCCTCCACGGTATCCGATACGGACAGTTTTTCACGGGCTTTTTCACCCGGGCTGCACGGACCTTTTTGATTTTTTACATGACTTATTCAACCGCATTGTCCTCTTGATCAAACAGGAGACCATGAATCCCTTGATCCCCCTCAAAAGATACCTCGTCCAGCACTCTCCCCGTTTCCATGCTGTATACTACGATATTAAGCCCATCTTCATTCCTGGAATACTCTCTTCCGTTCAGCCGTATGGAACTGACCGCGCGGCCGCTTCTAATCTGATAAGAAAGGGCCCGGCCTTCGGGGGCCATAACGCCTGACGCTTCCAGAAGCTGGTCTCCAGTCTGTTCCGCCGCCGGCTCGCCCCGCAGCGCAACCGCCAGATAACCGGCCTGCTCCTGCCCCTGCAGCGCCGCTTCCAGCCCTAAAGCCCGCAGTCCTTCCACAACATCCCCGTTCAGCGCCGTGCCTGCGCCTCCTCTCACCGAAATCAAAATCCCATACCGGTCTTTTCCCCTCTCCAGCGCTTCCAGATATTCAGAAATATCCGTAATACGGACAAGATTCACATCGCTTACAATGTCCGTGTAAGGGTCTTCCCCCATATGCATATCCGTTCCCTTTTCCTGCCATCTTTTGATATCCGCGATCAGCTGCTCTGTCCGGATTTTCGCACCCTCCGTATTCAGGTGCAGATTGGAGTCCCAGAAATAGGTATAATCAAACATATAATCCACATAGTTCGAAATGACGGTACAGTCAAGCCTCCGTTCCAGTTCCTCCTGGAACGCCATAAATTCCTCCGGGGCCACGGTCAGGCTGCCGTTGCCCACCGGATATCCGGCCACCAGAAGCGTTGCTCCCCGCTCGGTCAGCCAGGCGTTCAGTTCATTGATCCGGCTGACCATAATATCATTGATCGGCGGAGGCGCAACCATGTCCGTAAAATTGTCCAGGCTTCCCTCCCGGTATAAGCCGATATCGCCGTATTCATTAAAAGAACTTCTGTTATGTACCACGCCCGCGATCTCCTGGTTACCGGTTCCCGACGCATACAATGCCAAGCTCTTTTTCAGATATACCGGGAATCCCTTCGCCGCCGCCGGAATATCCCTCCCCCGGATCAGCCGCCATAAATGATAATGATTTTCCAGAGAAGACCAGTAGGCCATCGTGTCCGGAATATTGTCAGAGTCCGCAAAGGAGCTGTGACAGAGGACATAGATATCCCCCTCACACACATTGAATTTTGCCATGTCCTCATGAAACGCATTGCCTGCCCCTGCGTGAAGTCCCATATTGACCACAGGCATTCCGGTTTTTTCTTCGATCAGGGCAGAATCGAAGCCGAAAGCCACGTTAGAATTTCCTAGAAGTACAATCTTCGGCTCGTCGATGGATTCCACCCGTTCAACTTTGTCGATCAGGGCGGCGTCATAGCCTTTGTGGTACTGGGGCAGTATGTAATTGATGTAAGCGGCAATCAGGACGACGAATAATAATAGTTTTAAGAGGAATTTTCTGTTTTTCTTAGAATTATCCCGTTCCGGCCTCTGTGCTTTCAGATTCTCCTT